>JBKJJR010000263.1:0-6885 GCA_046597835.1 Pyrinomonadaceae bacterium | reverse complement strand
AAACGTTTGCACGCCAAAACTAGCTCGGTTGACACCAAGCGAGCGAAATTCCCGCAGCGTTTCCGGTGTGACTGTCGCCGGATTCATCTCCATAGTGATCTCGGAACCGGATAGGATCGTGAATTTATCATCTACCGCTTTCAAAATGGCCTCAACCTGATCTGGAATCAGCAGTGAAGGCGTCCCGCCTCCGAAATAGATCGTGTCAACGTTTTTTGTTCCACCTTGTTCCACATTGTTCCTGGGTGTTCCACCAACTGTGGAACGGAACAAATTGATCTCCCTGACCAAAGCCCTGACATAGGCCGCCACACCACCGGCGTCGCGATATATATCCGTCGCGAAATCGCAATACGAACATCGCGACCGGCAAAAAGGTATGTGAAGATAGATTCCGGCGGCCATCAGGTCTATTCTATTGCGTGAATGAGCACATGACTATTGAGCAGATATCGCAATACGCAAATCTCGCAGCTTTTGGCGTAGTGATGCTTTCGTGGTTCGTTTTTGCCGGGACATTTCTGCTGCGAAAAAAGCCGGAATCGGCACCGGACACAAAACGCGAACCGCGATCGTGGCTTGGACTCATCCTTCAGGGAGCGGGATTCGGTTTTGTTTGGGCCGTGAGGCGTTCACCGTTTGGCTCGCCATTGATCGATGGACAATTTGCGATCAACCTCTTGTTACAGGTTATCTCGATAGTATTCGCTATTAGTTCGGTCTGGCTCGCTATGTCGGCGATCAAAGAACTTGGCAAACAATGGAGTTTACAGGCACGTTTGATCGAAGATCATAAGTTGGTGATGAGTGGCGTTTATCAGATCGTCCGTCACCCGATCTACACCGCAATGCTTGGAATGCTGATCGCGACCGGACTTGTTCTCAGCCATAGGATGGCTCTTGCAGCCGCCATCATCGTGTTCTTAATTGGTACAAAAATACGTACGAGTTTCGAGGAAAGTTTGCTTGGCGACGCATTCGGACAAGAATTTATAGAATGGAAAGCGAAAGTGCCGGGGCTGATACCTTTTGTAAAGATCTAGTTTTCAAGACGGTTTTTTAGCGAATCCTTCCATGCGGTTTCAAGATCAGCGATCGAGGATGTAACTTTCGCCTCGTTGTTCACCGAAATGTTTAAGTTGTCGCCGCCGACCTGCCCGATCACCTCAAAGTGACAATCACCCGCAGTCATTTTCACATTCTCAATATTTTCCGACTTGAAGCTAATGACGATCCGCGACGGCGATTCACCGAAAAGCAAAGATTCAGCAGAAAGCTCATCATTAATAATCTTTATCTCAGCACCAATAGCTTCGCGGCCGAGAGATGAAAAGCAGCATTCCGCGATAGCGACCGCGAGGCCGCCGTCCGAGCAGTCGTGGGCGGAATTTAGCAAACATTCATCGGCAAGACGCAGGAGCGTTTCCTGCACGAGTTTTTCCTGATCGAGATCGATTCGCGGCACGACTCCGTTTGCGATAAGTTCATCGGTTGTGTGTCCGAGTATGGTTTGCACATACTCGCTCGCGGCGAGATCGTCATTTGTAAGGCCGAGGACGGCGATGATGTCGCCTTCACGCTTGAAGCCGTGAGTTATCAGTTTTCGGGTATCCTCGACCAAGCCGACCATTCCGATAGTCGGAGTCGGCAAAATTCCCTTACCGTCGGTTTCGTTATAGAAGGATACATTCCCCGAGACGACCGGCGTATCAAATGCAATGCACGCCTCGGCCATGCCGTCTATTACCTCGGAAAAGCTCCACATCACTTCGGGCCGTTCGGGCGAGGCGAAGTTCAGGCAATTTGTAACAGCGATGGGTCGAGCTCCGACGCAGACTACATTGCGTGCTGCTTCGGCAACTGCAAGTTTCGCGCCTTCGCGCGGGCTGATCGCGGTAAATTTGCCGTTTCCGTCGAGGCACATTGCTATCGCCCGGCGCGTCTCTTTGATGCGAATAACGGCAGCGTCCGCACCCGGCAAAATTGCGGTGTTTGTCCGCACCATCGTGTCATACTGCTCGTAAACCCAATGCTTCGAACAGATATTCGGAGAAGCGAGAAGCTTTTTCAAAGCTTGTTCCAGGTTCCAAGTTCCGCGTTCCAAGTCGGCTCGTCGCTCTTCTCTTAACTTGGAACTCGGAACTTTGAACTTTGAACTCCTCGGCGCCATCGGCCGTTCATACTTTGGAGCGTCGTCCGTTAACGCCTTAACCGGCAGATCGGCTTCGACGACGCTGTTGTGGATGATCGTTAACCTGTCACCTTCGACGACTTTGCCAATGGCTACGGCGTCGAGGCCCCATTTGTTAAATATCTCAACGACCTCGTTTTCCCGGCCCCGTTTGGCAACGATCAGCATACGCTCCTGCGATTCCGAGAGCAGCATTTCATACGCGGTCATGCCGGTTTCGCGTTGCGGAACAAGCGTCAGGTCGATCTCGAGGCCGGTTCCCGCTCGGGCCGCCATCTCGACCGACGACGAAGTCAGGCCGGCGGCTCCCATGTCCTGGATGCCTTCGATCGCTCCGCTGCGCATTGCTTCGAGGCATGCTTCGAGCAATAGCTTTTCCAAAAACGGATCGCCGACCTGCACGGTCGGGCGTTTTTCGAGCGCTTGTTCATCAAATTCGGCCGACGCCATCGTTGCCCCGTGAATACCGTCACGGCCCGTCTTGGCACCGGCATAGAGAACAGGATTTCCAATGCCTGACGCCTTGCCGAAAAATATCTGGTCTTTTCTAACCAAGCCGAGCGCAAATGCATTCACCAGCGGATTGAGGCTGTATGATTCGTCAAATACAACTTCGCCGCCGATAGTCGGCACACCGAAGCAGTTGCCATAATGGCCAATGCCTGCGACGCAGCCTTTGAGGATCGAGCGGTTGCGATTGCCGTATTTTGGATCGTCGAGTGGTCCAAATCGCAGACTGTTCAATGCCGCGATCGGCCTCGCTCCCATCGTAAATACGTCGCGCAAGATACCCCCGACGCCGGTGGCAGCGCCCTGAAAAGGCTCGATAAAGCTTGGATGATTGTGCGATTCGACCTTAAAAGCCACGCACCAGTCGTCACCGATATCGACAACTCCGGCGTTCTCGCCCGGCGGTACGATGACACGCTCGCCCGTCGTAGGCAGGCGTTTAAGATGTATGCGCGAAGATTTATAGGAGCAATGCTCCGACCACATTACACTGAACACGCCTAATTCGGTCAGGTTCGGCTCGCGGCCGAGAATCTCGACTATTCGGTCGTATTCACCCGGCGTAAGATTGTGCTGTTCGACGATCCGGGAAGTTATTGCGGTAGTTTCGGTGGCGATCATCTTACGAAAACTGACTCGAGAAATAAACAAAAGAGTTTATGCTCTCAGAAACGTTTTATCAAATCGAGGTCATAAACTCTCTATTTCATAATCAGGTCGCAAGATGGCCTATTTTGATTGTTCTGCCCACAGCAGTTTTCGGATGTTTTCACGCAGGATGTCGGGGCGTATTTTGCCGTTGCGTTCGTATGAGACAATGCCGCCGGTATCGATCAAAATGGTCATCGGCAAATTGCCGGCCCAATTTTTGGAAACCATCATAATGGCCGCGCCTTCGTCGGGGGTATGCAGCAAATACGCGGGTATTTTTGAATTCATTTCCTGGAGAAACTTGGGAACGTAAGTTTTAAGATCGGCAAGGTCGTCAAGGGAAATGGTAATAAAATCAACCTTGCCGTTAAACTCATCGCTGATCTTGACCAGATCGGGAAATTCCTCACGGCAGGGGTCGCACCATGTGGCCCAAAAATTTAACAGCAAGGGTTTGCCGTGTGGTTTCAGCAGAGACCTGAGGCCAACGATGTCTATCTGCTTGACCTCCGGCAACGAACTAATTCTCTTTTGAGCTGGTTTATTCTTTTCTTTTGAAATCTCAACAGTTGTTTGAGCCGCTCCGCTCTGAGCAAAGAAAATGGCAAAGGCGATAAACATTACCGCCTTTGCGCTAAATCTGAGAAAGAGCCAAAAAATAATAATCATTGATTTGGCCGTTTGATCGAGCATCCGATAGCTACCGTCGAAGTCCGCTCGATCTTCTTTCCGGCAAGCGAGGCATCAAACGCCACCCGCAGAAAGGAATCAGTTATTTTAATACCGGAACGGTCATTATCTATCGCACCGTGATACAACAGCACATTCTTAGCATCGACAAAAAAAGTTTCGGGCGTCGATGCGGCTCCAAGTTTGTCGGCCAAAAGACTGTTTTTATCGATCAAAACCGGAAATTTATACGTCAACTCGGCGTGTGATTTAACCTGCTCGCCGTTTTCCGTAACGTTTGAATTGATCCCAATGACGTTAATGCCTTTGGCCTTGTAATCGGTTGCGATCTGATTGATTCGCTCATTATACATGGCAACCACCGGGCATTTCGATGAGAGGAAAATGACTAAAGACCCCTTTGAGCCTTTCAAGTCGTTCAACGTATGAACTTTGCCGTTTATATCATGCAATGAGAAATTTTCCATCGCCGCCCCGATGCTCAGGCCCTGCGAGTTTGCAGTCAATGCAAATGCGAAAAATATAGTAAATAAAAATGCTGCTCGTTTCATAATGTTTACACTCCCGGGAATTTATTTTTTTAAGCTTATCAACCATTCCCTTACGGGACAAGTTATGTCGTTTTACGCAGCGGACAAGAAAACGGTTTCGCTGCATATGAGCTAATCTTCTTTTGATGCAAAAAATGTCACATGGAGCTAAAATCCTACTTAACAATTTTGTCGGGAATCTAATTTTTCTGAATCTGTCTAGACGATTTTCCCGAAAAATATTAGACGAGAAAAACTATGCTAACGATTAGAAACAAAACTGACAGAACAAACTTAATAGATAGATTAAACAAGCTCACGGGTGACAAAAAGGCGGCTTGGGGCAAGATGAATGTCAATCAAATGGTGTCGCATTTGGTTCAGGCAGGTGACCTGCCGTTTTTGGTCAGCCTTCCTGACAACAGCAATCTTATCTCAAGAATATTTTTGAAACCCCTTATATTACATGTGCTTCCGATGCCAAAGGACGTAAAAACTTCTCCGGAAATGAACCAGCAGGAAAACGGTCGAAAACCTTTGGAATTTGACGAGGATAGAGGTTTGGTCATCGATTCGATCAATAAAATTGGCGAGCTTAAGATTGAGCACGATTGCAAGCACCATCCATTTTTTGGAAAAATGACCGCGAAAGAATGGGCGGTGCTTGCATACAAACATACTGACCACCATTTGGCACAATTTGGCGTGTGAACTTGTAAAGTCTATCCAAACAAACGTGGAAGCCGTCGCTGTAAATTCTTTGGCAGCAATATCTCCATAGCGTCATCGACAGTTACGATGCCTGCAATATCTCCCTCGTCATCGATCACTGGCAAAGCGAGGAGATTGTATTCCGAGATCGTCTGGGCGACATCTTCGGCGGATTCGGAGGGGTGGGCGAACCGAAATTCCTTTCGCATTACGTCAGACAGCTTATATGTCGGGTCAGCAAGTATCAGCGAACGCAGTGAAATAACTCCGGAGATCTTCCACGAGCCTGCCTCTTCCACAACATACATGTAGTAGATCATGTTCGGCGTCTCGGCCATTTCACGAAGGGAACGGATCGTCTCGCCGACCGTAAGATTCTTGGGAAACACCACGAATTCAGTCGTCATCAACCCGCCAGCCGTGTCATGCTCGAACGCCATCAACTCTGCAACATCAGCCTTTTCTTCATCTTCCATCAAGGCGAAAAGCTGTTCTGATTTCTGATCGTCCATCTCATCCAGCACATCTACCGCATCGTCCGGCGACATTTCTTCTAGGATATCTGCAGCCCGTTCCTCATCCATGTCCTCAAGAATTTGGGCTTGCGCCTCGGTGGACATTTCCTCGAGGGTGTCGGCGGCGATCGCGTCATCTAAACTTTCGACAACCTCGGTGCGATGTATTGGCGAGAGCGACTCGGCGAGTTGGGCGATCTCGACGGGGTGGAGGCGGGAAAGCTTGTCTTTTGACGATTTTAGCTGCACGGTGACGGTTGCGGTGTCGGTCGCAAGATAGCCTACGTCGGCCCAATCTATCACCTCGACTATGCGGTCGCTGCCGTAGAAGCCTTTTGGCATGAGCCGTCGAACAAAACCCTGGAGGCTGACGTCCGCGCCGGATACGCGCCAGATGTCGCCGGCCTCTATAAGCTGCACATCATTTACGCGTACTACACGTTTGCCGTCGACGTCGATGAGTTGGTTGTCGAGTACATCTTTGCCAAGTAGAACCTCGCCCTCTCGTCGGATGAACGGCGTCAGGTCGAGGATCGCCGAGGTCATTTTTGCTCCGTGCAAGCCGAGATCGGTAAAATCGCGGCTCGGCATAAAGAAATTACGGCGGCGGTAGCGGGCGACAAGGCCGATCACGGGCGGATGCTCTTCCTCGCCGTAATTAACGAGCACGTCCCTGATGACCGCGATCTTTTCGTTGCGGGCGTCAAAAATGGGTCGGTTCAGGATTTGCGAGACGTAGAGCATGGGTCGATCAATGCACAACTCACAGTGCACAATGCACAATTAGGAAATCAGAATACCACTGACCAGTGTCCGCTGACCACTAACCATTTGTGAACAACTTTGTTAAATATTTTTGTATTTTGTGGAAACCTCCCCGCTTTGTGCATTTTTAATAGATAGACGAAGCTATAGCCGGAAACGGCTTCGAATCCCCTACACCCCGTCCGCCTTACCGCCAAAATGAAAACATCACACACCACCAAAGCCCTAATTATCTCACTACTCGCCGTAATTCCCGCCTTTTCGCAAGACGGTCCTCACGTTCTTGATAATTTTGCGATCGCCCGCGGGGTTCAGGTTTACC
>JBKJJR010000169.1:0-4557 GCA_046597835.1 Pyrinomonadaceae bacterium | reverse complement strand
GCCAAAGGAAAAACGAGAGGAATTTCTACAGAAAGCTTTGCAGGTGGGAGTTGAGAAAGGGTATAACCAGATCAGCCTGCTCACCAAGGAAGGCAAGCCCGCAGGTTTTGCGACGGCGACCAAGGTCGACGTCAATATGCCGTAACGGCCTGAGGCCCTGGCTATGATACGAAAAGGCTGCGGCTTCCCGCAGCTTTTTTTTTGGTAAATCGGGTTAAAATTCTTCCTTCGGAAAATGTTTCACGAGATGTGGCACGTTCATTCCATTCATTGTCTTCAAAAGATCCGTTGTCCTCACTAACTGTGCATGGTAACAACGCAAAGGCACAAAGCGGGACACACACGCGTTACGGCCAAAATTCAATACGACAACTTTACTCCACGACCAGTTTTGCGCCGGGCCTCATTCTAATTGACCGGCAACGCGTTGCGTATTAGAATCATCTATCACGCACTTATCCAAATTTAGAACAACGACCGGGCATTTAATTAAATATGTTTACAACTCTAGCGCGGAAGCGCTTGTTAGCCGCGACAGTTTTTGTCTTTTGTGTTTTAGCCGCCGGGTTGAAATTTGGTTCGGCGAGCAAGGCGGGCAATTTTCCGCTCGCGCCGTTGCCGATGTTGACCGTGACTCGCGTAGATTCGGTAATTACAAATCCGCAGAGCATTTACTCGAGCCGCAAGATCGGACGAGACGTGGTGGCTGAGATGGCTGTCGGCGGGCGGGCTTCGGTTGTGATCTATCTTACCGACCAGGCGGAACTCGGTGTGGCATATGATATTAAAGATCAGGACGCACGCGGCTGGTATGTTTACGACACGCTTACAAAACACGCGGAGCGGAGTCAGGCGGAACTAAAAACATTTCTTACAGCGCGCGGCGTTGAGTTTCAGTCGTTTTGGGTTTCGAATATGTTGGTTGCGACTCTCGATCTTTCATTGGCCGAACAGATCGCGGCTCGCTCTGATGTCGCGCGGATCGACTCGAACAGGCCCATTCGCTGGATCGAAGATCCGGCGATCGCAGATTTTCAGGAGTCTTCCGACCGTCCCGAGGCGCCGGACACGGTGGAAGTTGGCTTAACAAATGTAAACGCACCAGCGGTTTGGGCTCTGGGGTTCACCGGGCAAAATATGATCATCGGCAACCAGGACACCGGAATGCGGTGGACACATGCGGCGATCAAACCGAAGTATCGCGGCTGGAATGGTACGACGGCTGATCATAATTTCAACTGGCACGACTCGATCCACTCAGGCGGCGGTTCATGCGGCGCTAACGCGACTGCGCCGTGTGACGATAACGGACACGGCACTCACACGACCGGCACGACGAACGGTGATGACGGCACGGGCAATCAGGTCGGCGTCGCACCCGGTGCGAAATGGATCGGATGCCGGAATATGGATCAGGGCAATGGAACCCCTGCGACCTACTCTGAGTGCTTTCAATTTTTTATTGCTCCGACCGATCTCGCGGGCAACAATCCAAATCCGGCAATTCGCCCGCATGTGATGAATAATTCGTGGGGCTGTCCTGCCAGCGAAGGCTGCACGACGGGCGCGGAACTCGAGACGATAGTAAATAATACGCAGGCGGCGGGAATTTTCATCGTTGTCTCGGCAGGGAATGCAGGCCCGGGATGCTCGACTGTTGAGGACGCTCCGGCTTTTTATAATGCATCGTTTTCGGTTGGTTCTATAAGCGGCACGACAAACAACATTTCAAGTTTTAGCAGCCGCGGCCCGAGCCTTTTTTACAATCCTAGTATTCTCAAACCAAATATCTCGGCCCCGGGATCGAGCGTTCGGTCATCAACGCGCACAAGCGATACCAGCTACGGCAGTTTGAGTGGTACCTCGATGGCTGGCCCGCACGTCGTCGGTGTCGTCGCGCTGCTCTGGTCCGCACGGCCGCAGCTTGAACGAGATATTGCCGCTACCAAAACTCTTTTGCAGAACACGGCGAATCCTAACGTGAATTTCCCCAACGGCGCGGAAAATTGCGGCGGAACACCTTCGACGCAGATACCGAACAACTCTTTTGGCTATGGCCGCGTTGATGCTCTTGCTGCGGTTAACGCAGCCGGGCCGGGCGGTACGCCAACGAGTACGGCGACATTTACACCGACAAATACATCGACGAATACTCCGACGCCTACGCCCGCACCGGCTCCGCAATATCAGATCTTTGACATCGGCGTTGTGCAAGTGGGCGACACGGCGTCGCAGGGTTTTGGCGTTTCGACCGGCGGGCTCGCTGTCGGACGCTCGTTCAGGTCGGGCGGAGGGCAGGCGTTCACGTGGGTGAACGGCGGTAGCGGAATAGTGGGACTGCCGAATCTTGATGGACGAAGCTACGCGGTTGCAAATGCCGCGATCGATTCGGATGCGGGAACTGTAGTTGGAACAGCAGCGACGACGGCATTTGGTTCCGGCCGTTTGCCCGTGATCTGGCGCGGCGGTGTTGTGTCGCAGCTTCCGCTCCCGGCGGGCGAGACGCTTGGCGATGCGTATGATTTGCATTCAACGGGACTTGCGGTGGGCTCTGTCAATAGCGGTTCGCTACAGCGCGGAGCGTTCTTCCATGCCAGCGGTTCAAGCGTGATCACGGCTACCGCACCGAACGGAAGCTTTTTTACGACGGCATTCGGCATAAACGACTCGGGCAACGAAGATACCTTCATCGTGGGCATCGGTATAGATCCCAATAATGCTGCTCGCAATGTTGCACTGCTGCTTAACACAGATGCTGCATTTACGGTGTCCGATCTGGGAGCCTTGCCCGGATTCAATGGCGGTATTGCATTCGCCATTAGCAGCAGCAATGGCCACATCGTTGGATCGAGCATGTTGAATCAGGGTCCCGGCCTGCCGTTCATAGCATCGGCGTTCGGCGGCGGAATGAATCCGATCCCGCTACCTGCCGAAACGACGCAGGGTTCAGCCCGCGGCGTCAATTCGTCCGGCTGGGCGGTTGGAACTGCATCATCTGCATTCGCGATCCCGTTCCTGTATGATGGAACTACGACCTATCGCCTTCAGGATCTTCTTCCGGCAGGTTCAGGGTGGGACCTTTCGATGAACACGTCTTCGTCCGCGATGGGCATCAGCGACAACGGCGTGATCGTCGGAACTGGCGTCCACAACGGCGAGACCCACGCATACGCGATGGTGCCGGTCGGCAGCGCGACACCGACGGCGACGAATACGCCGTCGAACACGCCGACGATATTACCGAGCCCCTTTCCGGAATACGATCTGACGATCAGTCAGTCGGCTTCGCCCAATCCCGTATTTTTCCTTCAGCCGTTGACCTACACATTGACCGTGACTAATTCGCCGGCGGCATTGGGCGGCGGAGCATGTCCAAATGTCCGGTTCGGATTCCCGACGGGCGTTTCGTTTGATTCCACCTCTGCATCCGGAACAAACGGATATGTCGCGGCGACGGATTCGGGCGGCGTAACATTTAGCGGCGGCTGTGTCTCCTCACAAGGGGGGGGTGTTAGCACTGCGACGTTGACAGTTGTCATAAGGCCGATTGGCGGGTCGCCGGGCATCATTACGAGTCTGGGAAGCAGTGTGATTGTCGATCCGGAAAATAATTGGTCCGAAAACGATGAAACGAACAACACAGCGGCCACTATCCAGACCAACTACGCCGGGGGAGCTCCGACAGATACTCGCACCCCGACTGCAACCCATACTCCGACGCCGACAAATACGCCGACGGCGACGGCGACAGTTTCACCTATGTCGACCCCGGTTCAAGTTTGCGTCAGTAACACCACTTTGAATGGTGGCGAGGAAGTGCCGCCTAATGCATCACAGGCGACAGGCAATGGCAGGGTGTCGCTCTCGGCGGACAGAACAAGGATCACTGTCAATCTTAATTGGACAGGGTTGACAAGTAGTGCAACGGCGGCGCACATCCATGGCCCTGCCGGGCTTGGCGTAAATGCTCCGATCTTGTTCACGATGGGCGAAGTACCCGCGGCGGCAACGGGTTCGCTCGGCGTCCAATCGTTTGCAGTTACTCCGACACAGGTTTCACAATTCTTGGCCGGGCAGTTTTATTGGAATATCCACACTCCGAACTTCCCGGGTGGAGAAATCCGCGGGCAGATCTTGCCTGCCTGCACAACCACGGATTCGCGGGCCGATTTTGACGGGGACGGCATGACGGACCTGTCCGTATTCCGCCCGTCCGAGGGCAACTGGTATCTAAACCGCTCGTCAGCCGGTTTGACCGGAGTGAACTTCGGCCTGAATGGCGATATTCCTATTCCGGGGGATTATGATGGCGACCACAAGGCCGACATTGCCGTGTTCCGCGGCGACCCGACAGGACAAAATCCAAACTTTTTTATTCTCAGCAGCGCTGACAATACGGTCAGTTATGCATATTGGGGCTTAGCGACGGATGTACCGTTGTCTGGTGATACTGATGGCGATGGCCGCAGTGACATAACTGTTTACCGGCCGTCAAACAGCACCTTCTATTTTCTTTACTCAGGCGGTGACTTTCCGCCGGACGAGGTGAACTTTGGA
>JBKJJR010000076.1:0-4103 GCA_046597835.1 Pyrinomonadaceae bacterium | reverse complement strand
AACCACGCCGACCGCGTTCACCTTCGTGAAAAAGCTCGCCGAAAGCCCAAAATGCGTCGCCGCACCGCCGAGCACCCGGTCTCGCTTGCCAAAAGGCGTTTCGAGAGCATCGAACGCGACCGAACCAACTACAGTTAATGACATTAATAAAGGTCTCCAGTAATCGAAATACGAAAACATCCATTTTACATCCGGCGGCGGGTTTTTGCGATTTGCGTCCTTATGTTTTCACTTCAATTGCCGTGAAATGGACTCCCGGTCATGCTGCCATCAATCTTGTCCCGCCGCTGTCCCAGCGGCGAGTGGGACAGGATAAATATTGTTAATATTGAAGTTAACAGCAATTTTTCGGCCGTATTCCACTACTTTTGAAAAAAAATCGAGGGCATCCGACAAAAACTCATAACCTTTGTCACTACAGCAATTAACACCCTACCGGCCAAACTGCCTATATCAATTTCTCGTGGGACAGGAATCAGCATCCAACATCTAAATTGTCAAATATCATCAGGCGACCTACCGGGTTGTTTACGGCTTAACGGAGTATGTCAGCAGATCCCCGAGCAGATAGAATGTATCATAAATGCAACATTATTGCAAGGAAATTCGCATTCTGGCCGAGGATTTTAGTCGCAAGTCTCCAAAATTTTTGAAATCAGCAGGCGATTGGGTCTATTTCCCAAGTGCCGAATAAGACACCGGTTTTATTTGGACATTGAATTATTGAAATCTTAAATTTTCAGGCCGATCCCGTGGTATTGCCCCCGGGATCGTTAAACGCCCGATCCAGCCATTCAACAGCCATGCCCGGCCATTTGATCAAGGCAGATCGCACGCGACGAGATTCGACAATATGTTACACCGAGAGTGCCCAATTCTCCGTTTTAGTTTAACTTACCTTTCGCTATTCCTTTGTTTCAGCGGTCTTTTGGTGTCGTGCGGACATTCGACGTCTAAGTTCCTCGCTAAGGGCGAAGTGTATTTGCAAAAGCGAAAATTCCACGATGCGATGATGCAGTTTCGCTCGGCGGCGGAGTCGGATAGGGATTCGGCAAAGGCACACTGGGGACTGGCACGGGCATACGAGAATCTGGGGCAGTTTAACGAGACATTAGACGAGCTCCGCAAGGCGGTCGAGCTTGACGAGACAAACCTCGACGCCAAGGCAAAGCTTGGCAATTACTTTTTGCTGCTTCAGCCGCCGATGATCGCCGAGAGCGAGGAGCTCCGCGACAAAATTCTCGCGACGGATGGGAAATTTATCGAAGGCCACCTTCTTGGCGCGTCGATCCTTGCAGCCCAGGGCAAACCTGATGCTCTTATCGTCAAAGCGGTAAATAGCGCGATTGCCCTCAATCCAAAACGCATCGAGTCGTATATCAGCCTCGAACGTCTTTACACGACCCGCGACAAAATTGCAGAAGCCGAGGCTGCTTTGAAACGAGGCCTCGAAGCCGCTCCGGTTTCGATTCCCGGCCATGTCGAATATGGAAGATTTCTGACCTACGCAGATCGCGACGCCGAGGCCGAGACGCAGTTCAAAAAAGCGATAGATATAGACGCCGCAAGCATCGAGGCTCATACAGGCATCGCGGACTTTTATGTAACGAGCCGCCAGCTCGCAAAGGCGGAGGCAGTTTACAAGAATCTCATTCAGATCCAGGAAAACAGTCCTGAAAGCCGCCTCGAGCTTGCCGATTTTTACGCGGGTGTAAACCGTGTCGATGACGCGGTCGCGGTCTTAGAGCAAATACTTGCGGACTCGCCGGAATATGTCAGGGCACGTTACAAGCTCGGCCAGATATTTCTCGACCGTAGAGATATTGCAGGCGTAAACGAGCAACTCGACGCACTATTTCATATCAACGACCATGACACAGAGGCGTTGACATTGCGTGCACGCTTGAGAATACACGAGAACGATCCCGATGCGGCGACACATGATCTGGCGAAGATACTGAAGAGATATCCGAGCGGAAAGGATGCGCTGTTCTTGATGGCACAGGCGAGGATCTCGCTCGGACAGATCGATCAGGCCCGTGTGTTCATCACCGATCTTGAGCGGTATCATCCGACATATCTAAAGTCAGGGCTGCTCAATATTCAGGCAGCGTTTGCAACCGGTGATGGGGAAAATGCACTGAAATTTTCCAACGACGTCATTAGTAAAAGCGGTGTTGCGATCCCGAACGGGGAAACCAGTGCGGAAGAGATGCGCGAGCTGCGAACCCGGGCTTTGTCCTCACGCGGACTCGCATATCTCGAACTTGGAAAATTGGCAGAAGCGAAGGCAGACCTGCAAGAGATCTTTAACAAATCACCGCATTCGTCGGGGCCAATGGTCAATCTCGCGAAGGTGTTTGCAGCGGAACGAAACGACAGGGAAGCCCTCGATCTTTATGAAAAGGCTCTCGCAGCCGACACGCAGAATTTTGACGCCGTAAGCGGCATCGTTGCCGCGTCGATAGAGTTGAACCAGACGGCAAAAGCACATGCCAAAACGGATGAGTTGATCGCCGCCAATGCGGGCCAAAATGATATTTTGGCGTCGCTGCATTATTTAAAATCGACGATCTTTTTGGCGGAGAAAAATACAGCCGCCGCCGAGCACGAACTGACCGTCTCGATCGGATCGGACGCCAATTTTCTTTCATCATATTCCGCATACGCGGCTTTGCTTGTCACGCAGGACCGCTCTGACGAAGCAATAATACAGTATCAGAAATTGATAGAGAAACGTCCGGCAGCGCAGGCCTACACAATGCTTGGAATTCTCGAGGACAGCCGCGGAAAAACGACCGAAGCTGAAAGGAATTATCGCAAAGCGCTTGAGATGGCCCCGGACACCGCGATCGCCGCCAACAATCTGGCATGGCTGATTGCCGAGAATCAGGGCAATCTGGACGAAGCTCTGCAGCTTGCCACAGCCGCTGTCGGCAGAAATCAGATGGTTGCAGGTTTTTACGACACGCTCGGCTTGATCTATTTACGAAAAGGTTTGTATCCGCCGGCGGCCGAGCAGTTCAAGAAGGCGGTCGCTTTGGACGAAGCGAACACGCAAAGAAACGGAGCCGCTCCGACACCGGGCTATCGCGTTCGTTTGGGCATCGCTTTGTCAAAGGCGGGCGACATGGCTGCGGCAAGACGCGAGGCTGCCTTATCGCTTCGAAATGTTAATGATCTGACGCAGAAAGAGGTCAGCGACGCAAGGAACATTTTGGCCAGCAGTCGTTAGAAAATATCAATTGACCAATGACTATTGAATTTACAACGATCAACACAATTTTGGCGGCGATACCGGAACCGCTCGAACTGCTTTTGTTTGGCATAGCCCTGGTTGGTGCGGTAGTGGTGCTGCGATGGTTTTTAAATCGCGGAGAAGCTGGCAAGAACGACGAGGAATTTACTAATTAGGATGTGAGTTTTAACCAAAAGGAAAAGAGACAATGAGCGTTGAATTTAGACAAAGAAAACCCGCCGAATTGTTTGATATGGTCAGGCGTCAAAAGTGGCTGATCCTGCTGCCGACACTGACCGTGACAGCCGCGATCGGGTACGTCGTTTACAAACTGCCGAGCATTTACGAATCGACCTCACTATTGACCGTAAAGCCTCCGACGATCTCGTCAAGCCTCGTTCAGGCACTTACGAATGAGGATCTGTCGCAGCGTCTTCAGACTATCAATCAGGAAGTTTTGAGCCGCTCATCGCTCGAACCTATGGTGCAGAAATACGACCTTTACAAACAGGAACGCGATGCCGGCCTGCCGACGGAGTTGATCATCGAAAAGATGTACAAGAACATTAAGGTCGATCTGGAAGAGAGCGGCTCCGAAAAGGTCGCCGCCTTTCGCATCAGGTATCGCGATCGCGACCCGCAGGCGACCAGGAATGTCACCGCCGAGCTCGCAAGCAAATACGTCAACGCGCAGGTGCAGACCCAGACCGAGATAGCGGAATCGACACAAGAGCTATTTGAAAAGCAATTGAACGAAAAGAAAATTGTTCTTGATAATCTCGAAAAACAGCGGCTCGACATCATGATGCAAAACGTAGCGACGCTGCCGGAATCGGAGCAGGGATTAGTCGCTCAACTTCAGGGC
>JBKJJR010000007.1:0-3638 GCA_046597835.1 Pyrinomonadaceae bacterium | reverse complement strand
ATTATCGCGGCGTTATCACGAAGAGCTGCGGGTTTATCTCGGCAACCCCGACCGCGAAGACCTGACGCTAAAGCTGTGGCTTGAGATGATCGAAGAGGAACGAGCTTAGTGATCGTTCGAGTTCGGGGTTCTACGGCTGTGCACGTCGATGTGCGGAAGGGCTGTGGCTTTCCGGTAAGCGCAATTCACGATTATCTTGTGTCGTGCATCCAAAACGCCGGGAAGAAACTGCTTTTCCCCTTGGATTGAGGGAAATTTGGCCCTTTTTTGAGGAAAGGTCAAGCGGAGGCGTAGCCTCAAGAATAGTTGGAAGCGTAAACGGTGGAGCAGAGCTTCACCGCAAATAGAGCGGCAAAGCCGTGTTTTTTTGGACCTCGACCTTCGAACTTGTGGTATGCTTTCGGCGACGATGCGTCCTACGTGCATGAACAAACAATATATTAATGGCGGACTGGGAATCCTGGTCCTTGTTATCGTCGCTATTGGATGCAGCAAGATTGCCAATGGAAAATCTGTTGCCGAAAACGCCATAACCGATTTTCACACGATGCTTGACGACGGAAAGTTTTCCGAGATATATGCAGCGTCCGATCAACGAATGAAAGACGAAGCCTCAGAAGCGGAAATGATCAAGGTATTTAAGGCTGTCCATTCAAAATTGGGTAGTGTTAAAAAAACGACGAATCAAAACTGGAGCGTAAAAAACTCTAATCTCACGAGTTACATTGAGATGATTCAGGACACAGAGTTTGAAAATGGCAAGGGAAGCGAGAAGTTTACTTACTTTTTCGTAGATGATAAGACGGTGCTTCTTGGCGGCTACTATATTACATCCAATGATCTGATAACGGATTAGCTTGCGACGAGACTGTACCGTCGTGCGGAGGCGCAGCCTCAAGAATAGTTGGGAGCGTAAACGGTGAAGCCGAGCTTCACCGCAAATAGAGCAGCAAAGCCGCAAGAAAATCGCGGAATCCCGGGCTTAACCCAATTCTTTCCGATAACGTGGTAATATATGCTCATTATGAAGACCATTTTCGTCGTTATTTTATGCCTGATCGCCTTTGGAACGAGCGCGATGGCTCAGACGAAGCTTCAGAAGGCGGTTGACTTGTATCGCACTGGTGATTTCAGGGGAGCGGCAACGGAACTCGAAGCGATTCGCGGGGCAGGTGAATCAACGGCCGCCTGTGAGATTTATCTCGGAGCCGCATACGTACATCTCGGAAACGAAAAAGGGGCAAGGGAAGCTCTGATGCGAGCTTGGGAAATGAAAGGCAATCTTCGTCTCGATGGCGAGACGGGGTTCAAAGTCACAAAAAAGAAAGAGCCGAATTTCAAGCTCATAGCTAACGATAGGCCGGGCACGTATGTTCTCCGGACAGCCGTCGAATTCCTTGGTGACGGCACGATCGGTTTTGTATTTGAGATCGATGCTTCATCCAGCGATATGTTTGAAAGAGCGAAAGTCGCCGCAAGAAAAAACAAGTTTAAGCCGGCGACCAAGGATGGAAAACCATTAACCGTTGTTCGGTTCATCGAGTATAGGCACTATCGAGAATAAGGGTCCGTCGATTTCGGGCAATGGCGTGATTTTCCGGTCCGGCTTTAATAAATTGATGGCAAACTCGCCGCATGGCGAACGCGACCCGCAGAAGGCCAAGGAACCCGTTCCAAACGCCAGACAATTGATCACGACCACTTTTGTTTGCCGTTTCTATGTCACTGTAATTGATCTGCGGATTCACTACATGGTCAGGCTCAGGAATTTACATTCCCATGCCCACGATTTCAATGGAAAGTGGAGAATGGAAAATGGAAAATTCTGAAGATCGCGAATCGGCGATCATCGCGTGGTGGCTTCTGGCTTAAGGGACGAGATTTGACGGTCTTTGGTCAGAAGCTTTTCAATGTAAGCCTTTTCTTCGGCGAACGTCATATTGGCGATCTCACGGTCGATCTTGTCTCGAATTTCGCGCATCATTTTCACAGCGTCGAAAATCTTCTTTTTACCGTTAGTCTTCATTCCAATACCTCTTCCGGTGTTCTGATCTCGAGCATTGGATAACCACTAAGCTCAGCGGTAGAGCACTCGCTTCACACTCGATAGGTCAGAAGCGCTAATAATATAACAAAACGGGCCTGTTACGCGACCTTGACTTTCGTGAAAAAATGTATTATAAATGCAACATTATGTCATTAGAAAGAAAGTGGGAAAAGTTTCGCGGTGGGCCGGCGGCGCGGTTGGGGAATGCTTTGGAGCCGCGGATTACGATCAACAGCAAGGGATTGATCTATTTTAACGGCTGGGCTTATAAGATGTTTGGGAGTCCAAAGGCGGTTGCGCTTTATTATTCGCGGGAGGATGATTCGATAGCGATTGAGCCTGCTTACCCGCGATTTAGCGAGAATTTTCTTGTGGTCAAAAAGCAGATGGGCTGGGCGGTACACGGTTCGACATTTTGCAGGCATTACGGCATCCGCATTCCGACAACCGAACGCTTTTTGCGGCCCGATCTGACGAACGAAGGGCAGTTGATATTGAATTTGCGCGAAACGGTTACGGTTGGGCAAGTGAAAAAGTGAAAAGGTGAAAAAGGGAAAAAGGATAAGTCCGTGGGTTAACTTTGGTTGAGTGTTACGCCCTTACTGACGTGCGGGCTTGTGCAATCGGATGCCCTTACTGACGTGCGGGCTTGTGCATTTAAAGCAGGTGTTTAAAACATGCAAGCATTTAAAGCGTTTGCTTGTTTAAAGCGATTTTAAAGCAGGGGTTTAAAGCACGTGATTTAACATCGGCCTTGATTGTTATGCGCTTCGTGAGGTTTGTGTCTTCTACTTTGTGGCCTCTGTGTTGAGGAATTTTCTAAACACGGAGATCACAAAGATCCAGACACAAAGTTCACAGAGAAGAATTTCAAACTTTTCGCGCGGCGGCGGTTGTGATGCCGATGATGGATTTGGCGTCTTCGATCTGGCCGTCGCGGATCATTGCTAGGGCCTGCGGAAATGTCAGGCGTTCGATCTCGATCAGTTCGTCGATCTCGAGGTTTTGTTTGGTTTCGGTCAGGCCGGTCGCGAGGAAGACATACATTTTCTCGGTCAGAAAGCCGGGCGAGACGTAGAATTCGGTGAGCAGTTCGATATTTTTGGCTGTGACGCCGACCTCTTCTTCGAGTTCGCGAATGGCGCAGGTTTTCGGGTCTTCGCCCTTTTCGAGCGAGCCTGCCGGGATCTCAAGCAGATATTTGCCCACCGCATGACGGTATTGCCTGACGAACGCGACCGTTCCGTCATCAAAAACCGGCACGATCACTGCGCTGCCTTTGTGGACAACGATCTCGCGCTTGTATTCGACATCGCCTTCGCGAATGGTGTCGAAGCGGATGTCGAAAATCTTCCCTTTGTAGATGCTTTCGCTGGAAATTATTTCGGGTTTCATGATTACGGCCATTGGCAAATATATCATTTTGGTGGGTTTGTTATAGAATACGCGTATGGTGAAACATCGTATCGGACTGGGCGTAACGGGCGGCATCGCGGCGTATAAGGCTGTTGAGGTTTTGCGGCTGTTGCAAAAGGCAGGCTGTGAGGTTTCGGTGGCGATGACGAGGCATGCGACGGAGTTTATTCAGCCG
>JBKJJR010000356.1:0-4731 GCA_046597835.1 Pyrinomonadaceae bacterium | reverse complement strand
ATTCAGCGCGACCGTTACGCCGAATATCTTTGCACACTCGCGATAATTGCTTCGACGCTGGAGAAGATCGCGTTGCAAGTGCGTCATTGGCAGCGGACTGAGGTTCGCGAGGCGCAGGAGTTTTTTAAGACTGGCCAGAAAGGCTCGTCGGCGATGCCGCACAAACGAAATCCGATCCTTTCTGAGCGAATCTGCGGCATGGCACGTACTGTTCGGGCCAATTCGATCGTCGGACTGGAAAATGTCGCTCTTTGGCATGAACGTGACATCTCGCATTCATCGGCCGAACGTATAGTGCTGCCAGATTCATCGGCGACGCTCGATTACATTCTTGCCAAAACAACCAGCCTGCTAGATACGCTGATCGTTTATCCCGAAAACATGCTCAAGAATCTCGGCCTTACAAACGGCCTTATATTCAGCGGCCAATTACTGCTTGCTCTCACTCAAAAGGGTGTCTCACGCGAAGACGCCTATGTATGGACGCAAAGAAACGCAATGAAAGTTTGGGACGAAGGCGGCGATTATCGTGAATTAATCAACCAAGACGCGGACATCTCGTCACGTCTTTCCGTTGAGGAGATCGCCCGCGTTTTTGACCTACGGCATTACCTTCGCAATGTAGAAAAAGTCTTTGATAGGGTCTTTAGTTAGTTCGACCATTTTTCAGCCATGTCGCCGATAAACGGTATTTTGTAAACCTGCCCCTGAAATGCCTTGATCATTGCTAGGATCATAAATACGAAAATGGCAAGTCCGACAACTCCAAGTGCCAATCCGACCAATCCGCTGAGGATGGACGTTATCGTCGAATTTATCATCATCAAAATGAACATAAGGAAATACAGCGGGATGCAGGCGACTAGCGTGGCTCCTAACAAAAGCAGCGACTGAAACGCGTGGAACCGCGCCAATTTGTTCGTTTTGTCCGTCGCAATAACAATGATGCTCATGATGAGGTTGACGGTACAAATTGGCAAATAGCACAATCCCGCAGCCACATTAGCGTCGAGCCCGAGGGCCGACTTTCCAGAAGAGTTATCCATATACTATTAAGTTCTCCTTAAGAAATTTTGAGTTGAGTAGAACAAGTGCCGGAAAAACAGGTGAAATTTAACATAAGACTTTGATAATTACAAGAAACTGCGTCAAAATCTAGAATTTATTTCGGCGCAATAGCCGGTGCAAAACATGAAAGCTGTAGTCTATGTATCATTAAAATCCGGCGTGCTTGATCCGCAGGGGAAGGCGATCCATCATTCGGTGGAGTTGCTTGGCCATAAGAATATCTCGGATATTCGGCAGGGGAAATATTTCGAGATCGCTCTAGACGATTCTGTTACTGAGGCTGATGCCCGCTCATTGGCGGAACAGATCGCCAAAGATGTGCTCGCAAATCCTGTGATCGAAGATCACAGAGTGGAGATAACTTCGTGAAGTTTGGCGTTGTCGTATTCCCCGGTTCTAATTGCGATCATGACGCTTATCACGTCTTGTCAAAGCACGTTGGGCAGCCTGTTGAATTCATCTGGCATCAGGAGACCGATCTTAGGTGTTTTGACGCCGTCATCGTGCCGGGCGGATTTTCGTATGGCGACTATTTGCGGGCCGGGGCACTGGCGAGATTTTCGCCGGTGATGAATGCCATCAAACAATTTGCCGCTGATGGAAAGTTCGTTTTCGGCATTTGCAACGGCTTTCAAATATTGTGCGAAGCCGGGCTTTTGCCGGGCGCTTTAATGCGCAACCGCAGCCTGCATTTTATCTGCAAACACATAAATTTGCGTGTCGAGAATGGCAGCACTCCATTTACGTCTGAGGTCGATAGATCAAAGGTGCTATCGATCCCTATCGCACATGCCGAAGGGAATTACACCTGCGACGATGCCACTTTTAATGCGCTTGAGCAAAACGGGCAGATCGTTTTTCGTTATTGCGACGAGTATGGCGAGATCACTGACGAATCCAACCCTAACGGAGCCCGCTCGAACATCGCCGGCATCTGCAACGAGGAACAAAATGTCCTCGGCATGATGCCGCACCCGGAACGAGCCTGCGAAGAGATGCTCGGCTCTGGTGACGGACGAGATATCTTTCGTTCGCTGGCCAGATCGATCGAGTTGATCGCCGTCTAAAAACCTCTCAAAAAGTTCCCCCAAAAAGTGTTTCACAAAATGTGGCACGTGCCACATTTAAGATAATGCCGTCCGGTTTGGCGTCGCAAAATGGGCGTTGGGCACCACAATTGCCCCTCCAGCGACGCTAAAATGGGCGTCCGGGCGACGCTAAAAGGGCCTCCGACGGACGCCTTTTTTCGCAACGTAGAAACCGAAAGTCCAGTCGTTCTCTGTCGTTCTCGCCGTTCCCGTCAAAGGCACGGTTTCCCCGTCGTTTCCTTCGTTCTCTTCGTTCCGGTTGTTCTCTTCATTCTTGCGTCGCCCGCCTCAGATGCCGACAACTCATCCCAAGGATCTCTGCCGCCTCTATCCAACTGATCTTCTTTGCATACGCCCTCAATATGATCTCTTCTCACATCGCTCGCTCCCACGAGGCTCCCGAGTACTTTCTCATAGCAGTCTTTTTTCTCCTGCTACGATCTTCTACCCCTCGCCCCTAAAAGCGGACATATCATCTGCTACTTAGACCGGACATATAATGCGCTACTTACAAAAGTCACAATTTCCTTGCAAAAAAAAGGCTGCGGGGGTAAGCTATTGGCTAATTACGTTCTCAAATCAACGGCTTGTTTTATAGAATTTTCTTAGTTTTCTGAGGAATGTGGGTTGTGTATTCAAAGGTAGAAATTGTAGGAGCTGCATGAATAAGATCAAGTTAATTTGCATGTTGTGTTTTTTGGTGTTTGGGGTTGCGGCGTTTTTTACGAACAACGGTTTCATCCCTGTGGTGCAGTCGTATTCCAGCCAGCCGCCGCCTCAGATGACGGGCGCGCCTGGTGAACAAAATTGCTCGCTGTGTCACGATGACCCCGGGACGGGCACTATTACCATAACCGCGCCTGCGAATTATGTGCCGGGGCAGATATATCAGATTCAGGTTCAGCACGCGACGACCGACGTTACCCGCCAGCGCTGGGGGTTTGAAATGACAGCGCTCGACGGCACGAATTCCGGCGCCGGGACGTTTTCACACACTTCGCCGTTTACCCAATCAGACTCTGCCGACGGGCGCGATTACGTTGAACATACCTCCTCGGGGACGTTTGCCGGAACAGGCGGGGGTGCGACATGGACCTTCAACTGGAACGCCCCCGCAACCAACCTTGGCCCCGTAACCTTCTACGCCGCCGGCAACCAGGCAAATAACAACAACAACCCCAACGGCGATCATGTCTTCCTAACCACAACTGTCAGCAACCCGGCCGGGCCAACGCCCACAAATACAGCGACGCCAACAGCAACACCTACGGGTGCATGTCCGACACGAATAACGCACTCGTTAAGCCAGACGATTACGTCCGGCAACTCGGTGGCATGTGGCAACAACAGTGAAGGTCATGAAGAGAACAGCTACTGGCGTGAATTCAGCTTATCGGGCTTTAACGTAGGAGCCGGACAAACTTATAACATCACGTCGGTTGACGTGGGTATCGAGACGGCAAACGCCGTGGGCGCGATCCAGCCTGTCAATATCCGCCTTTATGCCAATCCGACCGGTGCTGCTCCGCATACTTGGCCGGGAACCCTCACGCCGATCGGGAATGTTACCGCAGCCGTTTCCGATCAGACCGGCACTGTCTTGACCGTCCCCTTCACGGCGTCGATAACAAATATCGGTGGGAGCATGTCATTGGTGATGGAAGTCAACACATTGGATTCCCGCCCGACGCCGGGCGACTGGTTCCTTATCGGGTCGAATGACAATGGGCAGACAGGTTCGAGTTATTTCTCGTCGGCGTTTTGCGAGATTCCTGCGCCGCTTGACCTTGCCGCTATCAACCCGGGCGTACACATCGTAATGAACGTGAACGGAAGCTGCGCCCCAGCGCCATCGATCAGCGGAACAATTACCTACGGCAATGCGATCGGCAACCCCGTGCCGCCGCGGTTAGTGAGGAATGTATCGGTGGCGAGTACAGTTGGTTCGCCGACGGTCGGGCCGGTCATTACCGGTACGCCGGGGACTTACACTTTGACGGGCTTTGGTGCCGGGTCTTATACGATCAAACCGACGAAATCGGGCGGGGCGAATACGGCGGTCACGTCGAACGACGCGGCGCGGGTTGCGCAAGGGGTTTCGGCGTCGGTTCCGTTTGTTAGTTTGAACCAGAAATTTGCATCCGACGCGAGCGGCAACGGGACGGTGTCGTCGAATGACGCGGCATTGATCGCGAGATTCGCCGCGGGACTTACAGGCACGGGGAATGTGGGGCAGTGGAGATTTTTCACTGCTAATCTACCAGGCCCGCCGACGGGGCCGCTTCCGACACCGCCTTATAACGACAGCCGCACTTATGCGTCTGTGACAAGCAACGTGACGGGTGACGACTATGTAGCTCTGCTTATAGGCGAAGCCAGCGGCAACTACAATCCGGCGACACACCCGAGGCCCGGAACAGTTGTCGGCGGTCAGTTGTCAGTTGTCAGTGAAGACGGCGGCGGGCCGGAGAGGGGCGGTGAGGCGGCTACGCCGATCACGATCGCGGCTCAACATTTGGTTTCGACGGCGGACAAAGAGATCGTCATTCCCGTCAGCGTTAATGGCGTTGCAGGG
>JBKJJR010000231.1:0-3438 GCA_046597835.1 Pyrinomonadaceae bacterium | reverse complement strand
CGGCGGACCTCAGAGATCGTCGAAACTACCGACGCCGACTGTGCGGCTTCGAGCGTGCGGATATCGACAGAGACATCCTCGCCGTCAAGCATCACCTTCATCGCGTCAGGCTCGCCGACCAGATCGATCTTGGCATTTTCAGCAATATCGGCGATCCGGTCAACGTCGCGGAATGGAACATTTGCCCTTGTTACAGCCAGCGCGACGGCACGATACATCGCTCCCGTATCGAGATAGAGCAGATTCAGTTTTTTGGCGAGCATCTTTCCCAAGGTGGATTTGCCTGCGCCGCTTGGGCCATCGATGGCGATTATCATAGTGTTCCATGTGAAAAAGTGAAAAAGTGAAAAAGTGAAAAAGCCGCGACTCTGCTCTTGCACTTTTGATCTTTTTCACATTTTCACTTTTAAACTTTTTTTCACCTTGGGAGCTAGTTTATCAAAAACCTGCGTGTATGACTCGCTGATGAGAGCTTTTAATTCTTCGGGAGTCACAGCGTCGAGGTCCGAGATACGAACCCACTTGTAGCGGCCAACATAAGCCGCCGGGTCGATGCCCTCACGTTCGATCAGCTCGTCAAATTTCTCCGGCGTGCATTTGATCGACATTCCGCCCGAGATCGAATCTGCTCCCGTCACGCAAAACATCTTTGCCCCGACGCAGAAACAAAGATCGGCACCCCACTTGATATCTTCTGTCGCGCCCGGAAAAGCAAGGCAATATTTGCGAAGCTGTTCGATGTTCATCTTTTTCTTGTCGTTATGTTAACGGCATTTTCGATTCTTCCACTCGACTGTGGCGACAAGCGGTTTCATCGTCGCTCCTTTTTTAATCCCGGATATTGAGAATGGGATCGCGTAAATTCTTATTTGTACGTTTTCGTACTCTGTAGTCGTGGTCCTGATAGGAGTCTGTCCGTCTATTGTGATTCCGTCATCGTCCTTTATAAGTTTACCTCTTTCATTAACCGGAACGAGTTCATCGAGGGTTTGAATAACCTCCTGGCGAGTAAGATCGGCATTGAGTCTAATATGCGCGGATGTGTAGCTCAATCGTTCAAGCCCAATTTCACATACTTCATTCGTTGCTGTGTATCTTGGCATTACTAAAATGTCAGGTCGAACTTCAAAAGCCTCAATTCGCCGGTATTTAGCGAACCGTTCCTGCGCAGTCGCGGCAACATGCAACGCGAACAACATAGTTAGACTTAAAATAAAAACTTTCCGCATATCTCACTCCTTCCACTTGAATTGGCCGGCATTCTTTAACTTGCGTCGGAGACGATCGCAGCCAAAACGTCGATAGCCTTCGTAATTTCCCGCGATGATATATCGAGATGCGTCACCATCCTAATTTGGCTGCCAAAGCCGACAGCCAACACGTTCTCGCTTTTGAGCAGATCGACGATCTCTTCGTGCGTCTTTCCAGTTTCCGAAACGTCAAAGATGACAATGTTCGTGACTACTTTGTCTGCATCGATTTGAATACCCCGGATACTTGCAAGCCCGACCGCGAGAGCTTTCGCGTTTTCGTGATCATCATGCAGGCGTTGTGGGCCTTCGTCAAGAGCGATCAACCCTGCGGCAGCGAGAATGCCGATCTGCCGCATGCCGCCGCCGAGTCGTTTTCGCCAAACTCGCGCTTCGTCAATAAACTCCTTTGTTCCGAGAAGGATCGACCCTGCCGGAGCGCCGAGGCCCTTGGAAAGGGTGAACATCACGGAATCGCAATGCCGGGTCAGATCCGCGACGGACTCATTTAACGCAACCGACGCATTAAAAATTCGAGCTCCGTCCATGTGAACCGGCAGTTTCAATGCGTGAGCCTTTTCGCAGATTTCAGCACAAAAGGATGCGGCCATCACGCTGCCACCTGCGAAGTTGTGCGTATTTTCGAGACAGACGAGCCCGGTCGCGGCTTGGAAATATGGAGGATCGATCTTAAGAACCGGTTTGATCTCGTCCCACGTCAAATGCCCCGAACCATCGGTGCTTTTCACCGCCCGAATGGTCACGCCCGAAATGACCGCGGCGGCCCCAAGCTCAAAATTCAAAATATGGCCGCGGTCTTCGATGACGATCTCCTGCCCCGGCTTTGTATGCACCTTGACAGCGATCTCATTGCCCATGCAGCCGGTCGGAACCCACAGAGATGCCTCTTTCTCAAAGCCCTCGCAGGCACGCTTCTGCAAACGATTTACCGTTGGGTCGTCGCCAAAAACGTCGTCGCCAACCTCGGCATTGGCCATCGCGGTTCGCATCTTGTCGGAGGGTTTTGTAACTGTGTCGCTGCGGAAATCGATCATTGTCATATTCTGCACGAAAACTATTTTCGCGGAAAATCAATTATGATATTATTTCAATTATGACAGTAACTCTCGAACTAGAACCTGAAGTCGAAAGCCGTGTCCGCCGCAAGGCCGAGTCAACAGGCAAAACCTTTGAGGACATTTTGGTCGAGGCTATTGACGAAAAGTTTTCCGAGGACTCGGCCAAAAAATCTTTCCAAGAAACAGCTACCGATGAAGAATGGGAAGCGGCACTTGACTCACTGGCCGAATTTTCTGACGAGTTACCGCTGACTTGGGACGATAGCCGCGAAAGCATATATGGGTCGCGAGAAGATGCTCAATTATGATCGTTTTGGCTGATTCCAACATTCTGACAGCTTTAGCGCAGCAACACGGTACCCAGTATTTAGAGATTCGCCGAACACTAACCGTCCTACGCGGTCGCGGGGATCGTCTATGTCTTGTTCCACAAAACTTCATTGAGTTCTGGGCGGTCGCAACTCGTCCGATCACCTCAAACGGATTAGGACTCGGTGTCGACAAGTCGTCAATGGAAGTGACGAAATTCAAACGATATTTCGGTTTCCTCGACGATGTTTCGGATATTTTTGCCCATTGGGAAATGCTTGTTGCTAAATACAATATAGTTGGTCGAAATGTCCACGACACAAGACTTGTCGCGGCAATGTTGCAGCATGGCCTAAGTCACCTTCTGACTTTTAATGTTAAAGATTTCAAACGATTTGATGAGATTACTGTTATAGATCCGACATGCGTTATTTAGCTTGCAACTGCCTGAGTTTATAATCGTCAATTTTCCAACCGGCCCGGTTTGAGCCTGCCTTATAAGAGCTTTCTAGAAACTCTAGTACCGCCGCTCTCGAGTCATTCAAGTTTCGCACGTCGTCGTACATGAGCAACGCCATACCACCGTCGGGCGTCCATTTTGCGGCATCGGGTTGCAACGGCTCGTGTTCGAGGCCTTCGGGTTTTGGCGCGGCGTATGAATAAAATGCCGGGGCGGCCATGCTGTTCGGCTTGTCGTCGCCGAACCAGAAACCGAAGCTGATGACTTCGTGCGAATACGCCTCGCGCGTGACCATATTGGCACCATCGATCGGCGCTGCGGGCTTGCCTGAAAATCGTGT
>JBKJJR010000083.1:0-6485 GCA_046597835.1 Pyrinomonadaceae bacterium | reverse complement strand
GACGGGCGATGCAGCGTTAAAACGGCGTAATCGCTGTCGGCGATGCCGAGACAGTCACGCACGTTCGACTTTTCTGCCAGCTGCAAATGTTCAAGCAAAGAGTCGATCATCACGTTGCCGACAAAACAAATTTTGTCCGCCGAAACGCCTTCGCGGTTCAGGTTTTCGTCAGCGTCTTGTGATGTCGTAAAAAGCAGGTCGGAGATCGAATCTGTGAGAATTCGATTGATCTCTTCGGGCATCGAACGGTCGCCTGATCGAAGTCCTGCTTCGACGTGAGCAACCTTTACTCCAAGTTTCGCACAAACCAAGGCACATGCGATCGTCGAATTCACATCACCAACGACAACGACCCAATCCGGTTTTTCATTGAGAACGACCGGCTCAAATTCGGTCATTATCTTCGCCGTCTGAACTGCGTGCGAACCCGAGCCGACGCCAAGGTGTATATCCGGTTTCGGCATCCCCAGATCGTCAAAAAAAGCCTCCGACATTGCAGCATCGTAATGCTGTCCCGTATGCACGATCTTCGGCTCAAACTCAGCCGAACGCCGCTTCATCTCGGCATAGATCGGCGCGACTTTCATAAAATTGGGCCGGGCGCCGGCGATGAGAAGGACTTTGAGCATTAGAGTCTCACGATCTTCGCTTTGCTGGCATTTCGTGTGTCGACGGAAAGGGCGTTTCTCGTATCGACGATCAAACTCGCGAGTTCACACACGCGGCCATAATCTACCGGCGAATGTTCCGTGCAAATAATCACGCAATCTGATTGTTTGATAAGATCGTCCGTAAGTTCTTTGTTATATAGCGGTTCGCCATCGCCGATCGTGTAGGCATGATCGAATGTAACTTCTGACACGAACGGGTCGTGATAATAAACGTCCGCTCCATCAGCACGAAGAAGGTCGATAATCGACAGCGCGGGCGATTCGCGCATGTCGTCAATGTCCTTTTTGTAGGCGACGCCCAGGATGAGAATTTTGGATCCGTTGACAGCCTTTTTACTCTCGTTTAGAGCGGTCGAGGCAAGCTCGACGACATAAGCCGGCATATTCGAGTTGACCTGTTCAGCAAGCGAAATAAACTGCGAGTCGAAGCCATGTTGGCGTGCCTTCCACGACAAATAGTGCGGGTCGAGCGGTATGCAGTGGCCGCCAATGCCTGGCCCTGGATAGAACGGCATAAAGCCGAACGGCTTTGTCGCCGCCGCTTCGACGACTTCCCAGGTATCGATGCCGAGAGCGTTGCAAAGCTTTGCCATCTCGTTCGCCATGCCGATGTTTATTGCCCGAAAAGTGTTTTCCCAAAGCTTTGCGGCCTCGGCGACGCGAGCCGAAGAGACAGGGTAAACCTGTTCGACTATCTGGCCGTAAAGCATTGCTGCGACATCGGTCGAATCCGACGAAACCCCGCCGACGACCTTTGGAATGTTATGGGTTTGAAACTGCGGATTGCCTGGATCGACACGTTCGGGCGAAAAAGCGAGCAGAAAATCTTCGTCGAGCTTAACCCCTTTTTTCTCGAACATCGGCTGCAAAACTTCGTCCGTCGTGCCCGGATATGTAGTCGATTCGAGGATGATCAACTGGCCGCGCCGCATGTATTTTTGTATCTCGTCCCCGGCAGTCAGAATGTAAGACATATCGGGGTCTTTTGTCTTTCTGAGCGGCGTCGGAACGCAGATTATTATCGCGTCGCAATCGGCAAGTTTGCTGAAATCGGTCGTGGCCGTCAATCGGCCATCATCAACACAATTCTTAATGTTCTCGCTTGTTACATCAACAATATATGAGCGTCCGGCGTTGATCTCTTCGGCTTTTTTCACATCGACTTCAAAGCCGATAGTATTAAATCCCTTCAGGCAAAATTCGACGATGAGCGGCAGGCCAACGTAGCCAAGCCCTATCACGCCGACGAGCGCGGCATGTTGCGAAATTAGCTTTTCTAATTCGTCTTTTATCATTATTTATTCGATCGAGGTAATTTCAAGTAAAATGGAGCGGTCCGGTGCGTGCGAGATAAGCAATTATCTCCAATTTATAAACTAGTCAAGCATTGGGAATTAGTCAAGATTTATAAGGGTTTATGTTAGAATAGTTTTGCTTTCTCGCGCTGAAAGCCTCCTGTAACTAAACTCTCAATTGCGTCCGTTCTCCTGATTTATGAATTACGAGATAACCTCAAATAATCCCGTAGTAAAAGCCGTTATCGAAGGCTCGGCACCGCGTAACGCGCAACTAGCGGCATCGCGCGGCATTCTGCCGCTGCCGCAGATAGATCTGCTTGAAATTCTTGTCACATTTTCCGAAGGCACGGACAACGAGTTAAAAAACAACTCAATTACCACGCTCGCTGCGCAAAACACCGGCTCGCTTGAAGCGACGATGCGCTCGGGCGAAATAGCGCCGAGAGTTTTAGAGTATTTTGCGGGCAGCAGCGACCTCCCGGCCGCAGTACATGAAGCCGTCATTACGAACGTGCGAACGCCCCCAATGGCGATCGCAAAATTAGCTGCCGCCACTCAAAACGGTTTGCTTATCGAGTTGATCTCGCTCAATCAACAGCTTTTGATCCAAAATTCGGAGATCATCGAAGCGATCATCGGCAACCAATATCGAACGCCTGAAGCCGAACGCCGAGCGGCGGAAACAAAACGCGAATTCTTCGAGAAAGAACGCGGCGCCCAGCAGATCGCCAATGAGCTTCGGGCCCAGGGCAAAGAAGCAGCCGCCCAATTTATCGAGCAGGCTGAATTCACATCTGACCTCGATGCCGCAGGAATGACGCTTGATGATGCCGTCTTTCTTGCCGGTCTTATCGAGGTCCCGGATCAGGAAACAGACGACTCGTGGCTTGGCCTCGAATATATCGAAGAGATCTACAAGGAAACCGAGGAACAGCGTCAGGCAACGATCGGCAAAATTCTCGGTGAGCTTCAATCGGAAGAGGACGAGATCTCGAGCGAGCGCGTCTCGATGATCAACCGAGTAATGAAGATGGGCGTAAAGGACCGCGTAAAACTCGGAATGAAAGGCGACCGCGAAGCACGAAATATTCTCATCCGCGACCCGAATCGCCTTGTCTCGTCGGCTGTCGTCAACAACCCGCGGATCACCGAGCAGGAAGTTGAAGTGATCGCGTCAATGCGCTCGATAAGCGAGGAGATCCTTCGCCAGCTCGCTGCAAACCGGCAATGGTCGCGCAGCTATAAAGTCATGCACAGTTTGGCAAAAAATCCGCGAACTCCGATAGCAAATGTGCTTACCATAATGAGCCGCTTGCAGCTTCGGGATTTAGTTGCTTTGACAAAAAATCGGAATGTGTCCGATGCCGTCCGCAGACAAGCGGTGAGGCTGCATGGTAATAGAACGGGCAATAAACATTAAAGGAATTTAGCGACCCTTCCGGTTTTTATGAATGACCCTGCCATGTCCGTAAACGTGTGGCTCGCGGCGCCCAGCCATAAACCGGCAAATACTGCTGGCAGAAAATATTTGCCAAGATTTGCACGCATGAACTCCCCGATCGGTTGCCAAACGCTCGCAATATCGAGAAAACTGTGTAGTTCTCCGTCCGAATAAATCCCATAAACATACGCCAGCAAAAATACAATTAACGTCGCAGCGCCCATAAAATAAATGACGCGTCCGAGCGCTCCGAATATCAGGCCGTGCGAGAAACGCGAGCGGTGCTTGAAAAATCTGCGATACGGAAACCAAATGAACCGAAAGATCAGCCAACGCGAATACTGCCGCGAAACCGTGTCGAGGTCAGGGCCGAACATCAATCCGCCAAAAATAAAAGCTGAGGCCACGACTATGGATGAGGCAAGATCTTTTGTTGCAGCATAAGTAATCGCAAAAGCCGGAGCGGCAAGGATAAGTGTGATCACATCATGGGTTTTTCCACTTGGCATCGGTTAATTCTACCGCGAGACGTGGCGTGGGCGTTATTGTGCTAGAATCTTGCTTCTCGCTAATCGATGGTATCCATTTGGCAAAAACTTAAGATCACGCTCGCAATGATTAAATTCGAGCATACGCTCTTTGCGCTCCCGTTCGCGTTTCTCGGGGCGATCCTCGCGGCAAACGGCCTGCCTGAATTGCGGCAAATGATCTGGATCACGGTCGCGATGGTCGGCGCGCGTTCGGCGGCTATGACCTTTAACCGGATTATCGACCGAGACATCGACGCCGCAAACCCGCGAACCGCTAACCGCGAACTGCCAACCGGCAGACTCTCGCTTCCGTTTGCATGGGCGTTTCTCTATGTGTCGATCGGTGTCTTTGAACTGGCGGCGTATTCGCTCAATTGGCTGACTTTTGCGTTGTCGCCTGTTGCATTGATCTTCGTCCTTGGATATTCCTACGCCAAGCGTTTTACTGCTTTTGCACACCTGCTACTGGGATCGGCTCTTGCTATTTCGCCCTCTGCAGCATGGATTGCAGTTCGTGGTGACCTGCTTGATGAAGTGCCACTACTGCTGTCGCTGTTCGTTCTGATATGGACTGCCGGTTTCGACGTCCTCTACGCCTGTCAGGATTTCGAATACGACCGCAAGCACGGCCTGCGTTCTATCCCGGCACGATTTGGGATCAAAAATGCTCTTTGGATCGCACGGCTCTTTCACTTTCAGGCCGTTATTGTGTTAGTTTTGCTATATCTAGCAACCGGAAGTCACGGGCTCGCGTTGGGAGGCGTAATCGCGGTCTGCGGTCTGTTCGTTTACCAGCACACGCTCGTTAAAGCCGACGATTTAAGCAAAATGAACGCCGCTTTTTTCACAACCAATGCCTTTGTCAGCGTCATCTTACTCGTGACATTTGGCGGGGCGGTTTTCCTCGCAAAATAGTAAATTATGCGGCCCCGAAAACGCAACATAGCATGTCTCGAATCCTTATGGAGCGGCAAAACCGAGCTCCGGCTGAACGTCCTGCCGACACTTGAACTCATCTCAAAAACGCAGGACGCGAAATTCAGCCACCTCACCTGCAATACCCGCGACGAGCTGCAATACAACCTCAACCTGCTCTGCAAGCGCAATTACGGCATACTCTACTTCGCCTGTCACGGTTCGCCAGGCAAGATACATCTGCACCGCGACAAGATCTCGCTCACCGAACTCGCCGTAATGATGAACCACCGTTTTCGAAATTGGATCATACATTTCGGCACGTGCAGCACCTTGAGAAAACGGCGCGAGGTCGAGTATTTTGTAGAACAGACGGGCGTCGCTCTCGCCACCGGATTTACCAAAGAGGTCGATTGGATCGAATCCTCGGCGTTCGAACTGCTGCTGTTCAAGACACTCCACAACCTCAAGAGCCCCAAGGTCGTGTGCCGTCATCTGCTCCACAAGTATCCCGATCTGGCCGAAGCGACGGGCTTCAAATTCTATCCGGAAGTGGACTGATAAGCTCAGCCGTTTAGGGTTTTTGGCACTTGGATATCTGTTCCGATCTTCTTATTCAATCTTTCGATAAAGTATGTAGAGAGAAGCGGCGATTCTTTTTCGATGTTTTGGTGAACGAAAAAATTCAGTTCTTTCAGACCCTGCGACTTCCAATCGGCCACGCGCTCGATCCACTCATCCAATCTCTTGCGGTCTGACGACGGTTCATTCGCCCCAACCCACCGAACAAAAGCATTCGGTGACGTAAGCCGCATATGCATCAGGTCACGCCGTCCGGCGGTATCGACAAGGACGTTTGTGATGTTGTTCTTTTCGAGCAGATCGTAAAGCTCCGACGACACCGCCGGATCGTTATACCAATCCGTATGTCGAAACTCCATCGCCAATGGAATGTCGAATTGCCAGTTGGCGACAAATGTTTTTACACGGTCGAAATCCTTCGGCCCAAAATTATTGTGCATCTGCAAAAACGGCATACCCAATTTCTCCTGAAGATGCGACATATTGGTGACGTTATTTTCGACCACCGCCTCGACATCTTTGAGCCGTCTGAAATGTGAAATTGTCTGCTCGAATTTCGGGAAGAATTTGAAACCTTCCGGCACCGTCGCCCGCCATTTATCAAACGTGCTCGGCGGAAAAAGCCTGTAAAACGTGGCATTTAGCTCGATGCAATTAAACTGTGTCGAGTAATACCCAAGCTCGTCCTTCACACCTTTCGGATAAAAACCTTTGAGATCGGTTTTGTTCCACTTCGCACATCCGATGTGGATCGAGATGTCCTTCGCTTTCGATTTTGCCAGAACGCCTTTCGTGTCTTTATGATCCGCCGGAATCGTGAAATCGATCTCTTCAGGGTTTGGGACTTGTCCAAATTTCATATTTGTTTAGAAGCCATGTTAGGCAAGCCTCTCCTTTTCGACAACCGCGATCAAATCTCTAATTTCTTCGTCGGATATAGCGGCACGATCTGACTTATCATAGACAGTTAGTAGATGTATTCGCGAGGCCGCAATATAAACATAAGTTAACACTCTTGCCCCACCTCTCTTTCCTTTGCCTTTACTGC
>JBKJJR010000271.1:0-2957 GCA_046597835.1 Pyrinomonadaceae bacterium | reverse complement strand
TGCCATGCCAAGCATGTTGATCGTGCCCATTACATTGGTCTTTACCGTTTTGATGGGATTGTACTGGTAATGCACAGGAGACGCAGGGCAAGCGAGATTGTATATCTGATCGACCTCGAGCAGGATCGGCTCGGTCACATCATGCCGCACAAGTTCGAACGCCTTACTGTCGAGCAGATGCGCGATATTAACTTTGCGCCCTGTAAAAAAATTATCGAGACAAATAACTTCATTGCCGTCATTTAGAAGGCGTTCGCAAAGATGCGAACCGATAAAACCGGCTCCGCCGGTGACGAGTATTCTCATGAATTGATTTTCAGCACAAAGGTACTAGGAACACAAAGTTACAAGACCGAAAACTATTTATTATTGCCGATAAATTACCTTCATGGCAATTCCAGTGCGGCTGCACGTTTTTCTGCTTTTTCGGCGTCGGTTAATCGTTCATATCCGTAGATCGCGCTTTCCCAGGTGCCGTACATTGCATTCGGCAGCATTATGTATTGCTTGCCAAATAGGTCTTTGGCCCGATCTGTCTCCGCGAAGCGGTCGGCGACGGATTTTTTCTCAAAACCTTTGGAATGGTCATCGAGATTATCGCCAATAAATAACACGATCCGGTGTTTTTGAAGGATGACGTGCCTGCGTTCTTCCTTGCTGCTGTCCTTAGTTCGCAAAAGAACATTTTCGTCCCGCACATTTACGATCCCGACCCGTTTGAGATTCTCGATCGTGGCCGTTCGTTCCACTTCATTTCGGTTAGAGACAAAATACACATTTACGCCCTTTGAATTGGCATAATTCACAAAATCGACGGCTCCGGGAATGGCCTTCGCCTTGCGCATCTCGACCCAGGCCAGCCAATCTTTGTTGTTAAACGCGGCCCGGTTTTTTATCTGAAATGCCTGATTGGGGGAATTATCGAGCACGGTTTCGTCAATGTCGATCATCACTGCGCGCGGCTTCTTTTGCTCGGCTTTTGGTAATTTCTTGAGGTTCTTTTTGTCAAGATCGGCATCGAGCTGCCAGCGTGCGAGGTTGTATGCCTGGTATGCCAGAGCCCGGTATTCGGCGGCTTTTTGCATAAACAGCGTCGCTCCGGCCTGATATGCAGTGTCGGCGTTACCCTGTTTTGCAACGCCCTGCTGCGCGGTCGAGATCGTGACGAAATATGTCGCCGCAACCGAGCAAGACAGGAGCGCAAGCGTGTAGATATTTCTTTTTAATTTCATATTTCAAATTTGGAAGAGTAATTTGAAAAGATTATAAATGATTTATGCCTGAAATGCCGAAAGAAAAACGGGGGATCGAAAAAGACAAGAATGACGAGCGTGAAAAGGCGTCATGGGGTGAGGATCAGAAGACGCGCGAATATTACTACGACGACGCTCACGGGTATGAAGTCTATAAGCAGGACGTCGATGAAAAAGAGGAGGCTGACTAGTGTCGGACTATTTCTTCGGACGCTCGTTCGCTTTCAGCACACGCTTTCTTAATCTGATGGATTTTGGTGTGACCTCGATCAGTTCATCGTCCGCGATGAATTCAAGCGCGCGTTCGAGCGACATTTCACGCTGCGGGACGAGACGCATTGCTTCGTCAGCCGACGTCGTTCGCATGTTTGAGAGCTTTTTCTCTTTGATCGGATTTACATCAAGGTCAACGGCGCGGGCGTTTTCGCCGACGATCATGCCTTCGTAAACCTTCACCTGGGGCTTTACGAACAGCACGCCGCGTTCCTGTAAATTATAAAGAGCATAGGTGTTAGTCTCGCCCATTCGGTCAGAGACCAAGGAACCTGTCTGCCGCGATTTCATATCGCCCTGCCATTTGTCGAACCGCAGGAAAAGCGTATTGAGCAATCCGGTTCCCTTAGTCTCGGTCAAAAATTCACCGCGAAAACCGATCAGCCCGCGCGAAGGAACTTCGAACTCGAGCCTGACGCGGCCCGATCCGTTGTTGATCATTTTGGTCATTTGACCCTTTCGGCGGCCCATGGCTTCGGTGACGACGCCGATAAATTCTTCGGGAACGTCGATGACGACCAATTCGATCGGTTCCATCAATGCCCCGGTTTTTTCGTCCTTCTTAGTAATGACCTCGGGCTTTGAAACCTGAACCTCGTAGCCTTCGCGACGCATCATTTCGATGAGGATGGCAAGCTGCAATTCGCCGCGTCCCGACACTTTAAACTGCTCAGCGGCCTCCGTCTGTTCGACGCGCAAAGCGACGTTGCCAAGCAGTTCGCGGTCGAGACGCTCCTTGATCTGACGCGACGTGACAAACTTGCCGTCGATACCCGAGAACGGCGAAGTGTTGACGCCAAAGATCATCGCGATAGTCGGTTCATCGACGTTAATAACCGGCAGGGCCTTTGGATTTTCGACCGAAGTTATCGTTTCGCCGATCTCGATATCGTCAAATCCGGCAAGAGCAACGATCTCGCCGGTGCCTGCCTCAGTGACCGTCGTACGTTCGAGCCCCTCGAAAACAAAAAGCTCCTTGACGCGCGTTTTGACGGTTGTTCCGTCGCGTTTGGCAACGACGACTTCCTGATTCTTGGCAATTTCGCCGGAAAAGATACGTCCGATCGCAAGACGTCCGACAAACGGGTTGTAGTCAATATTCGCGACCAGCAATTGCAGCGAATCGTGACGCAAAGCATGCGGTGCCGGGATAGACTCGATGATCTGATCGAACAGCGGGATCAAATTCTTGCCTTCGTCCTCCAGACTCTTTTTCGCCACGCCGTCACGTGAAATGGAATAAAGGATAGGGAACTCGATCTGCTGGTCGTTGGCTCCGAGATCGATAAACAGGTCATAGATCTCGTCGACAACTTCTTCGGGCCGCGAGTCATGGCGGTCGATCTTGTTTACCAAGGCAATGCAGGGAAGTTTTAGTTCGAGTGCTTTTCGTAGAACAAATCGTGTCTGCGGCAGGCATCCCTCCGCAGC
>JBKJJR010000264.1:0-2774 GCA_046597835.1 Pyrinomonadaceae bacterium | reverse complement strand
AATCACGCGAACGAATTCGCGCGGCGATAACGAACAGCCGGTATTTTTTCCCGATACAGAAGATCACGGTCAATCTGGCGCCTGCTGATCTGCGTAAAGAGGGCGCGGCGTTTGACCGTGATCTTCTGTATAGGGAAAAAATACCGGCTATTCGTTATCGCCGCGCGAATGCGTTCGCGTGATTCGCGAATGGCAGTGTCCGGCAAACCGACGACCGTAAAGTTCGGCGACTGGTCATTTTCGTTACTCGGGCGCAAGGCAACCTCGATGTCCACAACCAGAGCATCGATGCCATACACCGTCGCCGACTGCGAGAGAAAGAGCATAAGCAAGCAAAAAAGATTATGTGCAGTCTAGCATCGCAAGCAAAAAATGTCGAAACAGAAAAAACCGCCCCCGACCGTTATACAATTTTACTTCTGCTTTTTTGGTTTGAGTTCTTTAGCTTTTTGTTCGATCTGGCGGACAAAGTGAGTTTCGGCGAGACTAAGGTCATTCTTATGCAATTCTTTATACTTGGCATATTCCCCGGCTGCCTTATCTATCGCTTGTTGGTGGCTAATGTCACCGCCGTGTCCCAATATCTCGCTGCCTGTCATTTCTAAAAAATCGTCCAACCGCTCGACCCAGTCTTTCATATACATCGGCTTTCGATTCAGTGCCTGAAGTTCAGCCAGTTCCAGATAGGCCGTTACCATGCGATTCAAAACGTTTAGCTCTTCTTCGGTCAGATAGTTCTTGGCAATTTCCGTTTCCTGTTTTGTCGGCTTCGCTCCCTTAAAATGCGTCAACCCCAAGTTCGGCTTTCCGGCATCGATGCGTTTGAAAATTACCTCAGCCGCAGTATTACCGTGGGCCGCCCAATGCATCTTGTTTTAAACCGTTTTAAAGAACTCGACCGATACCTCCAGCGTCGGATCATAGTCGATGCTTGTCGCATAAATATCCAAAACCTTCCGCCAAAACACCTTTTCCGACGACCGGATATCGCGAATCCGCTCCAGCAACTCATCAAAATAATTCCCGCCGCCCGCCTGTTTCAACAGATCGTCGTTCAGCGTAAATCCCTTCACGATGTACTCGCGCAACTTCGCTGTTGCCCACTGACGGAATTTGGTTCCCTGTTGGCTCTTTACCCTGTATCCGACCGAAATTATTACATCGAGATTGTAATAGGCCATGTCGTATGATTTACCATCATCGGCAGTTGTTCGGAAATTCCGAACAACTGAAGCCTGTTCCAATTCACCTTCTTCAAAAATATTTTTTATATGCTCGCTGACTGTTGATTTTGCTTTTTGAAATAATTCGCACAGCTGCGCCTGCGTCAACCAAACGGTTTCATCCCGAAGACGCACCTCTATCTTCACCTGATCGGCGTCAGTCTGATAAATAATCATCTCGCCTTGTATCGGCTCTTCAGATGTACTCATTTCCGATCCGGTTTTTTCATATACATCAGTTGCCCAATCATCGAACTGAATATTTTATGATTTCATTCAATCGCATCTCGCCGCCATTTTCTATCAATAACTTCATTGCCTCGTAAATAACACGGGATGCAACTTCTCGCGATGGTGAAAGGGATTTGTTTTCGTAGTTCATACAAGTAGGTATCAGCAACGAATTTGTTATAGAAACGGAAATGTATCATTCATGTCTATCTCTTAGCAAGGGACTTAAATACCCCAGTTCTGACACTACGCAGCCTTGTCTAGCCGCTCGGCGCGGTTGCGTTAGTGGTTTGCGACGCGGTGCGGGACCTTGGCGGTGCGGAGGTCTAGGATCAGGATTCCGTCTTCGTCGATGCCGGCGTCGTAAAAGCTATTGATCGAGGTTCTGTCTAAGCAGCGATGAGATTTTTAACGATCTTACGCTTTACCGTGGCGACGAGGTTTCGGGACTCGGCGGGTGGAAAGCTGCGGAGTTTTAGGCCGAGCAAATCGGGAAGTTCGAGGCCGAAGACTCCGTTTTGGTTCACTATTGAGACATCATAGCTGCCGCGTTCGTTGCCGAGTTGTAGATTCAGGCTTACGGAGCGGGCATTTTTTTGTTTGATCGCGACGACCCTTACTAAATTTCTATTTGCCATCTTGTTATCACCTCGCCGCCCCAACACTCCAAAATTTCATCCATAGTCATTTTATAAGATGTCTGATCAAAAGAGTCAAGGATTTTTACCATTCCGGTGCGTGTCCTTCCGGCAATTACAACCGCATGGCCCATCGTTAATGGTTGCTCCAAAAGTACGATTGCAAGATCGCTGCCTGCAAGCAGTTTTTCGAGACTTTCTTCGTCGGTGCTTATCCCGATCCATACTTTGTTGTCATCAGTCCGATCAAAGGAATTGAGACAATCAGCCAAGGCTCGTACATACGATGGTTCACCAATAATATCGCGAATTTCGTCCTGGGAAACATAAATACCACGCTGTTTGAGAAGCATTTCTCCGGCGGAAGACATGCACGAAATGCCGGTCGTTTGCCGGACGATAGAGTCGTCAAACTCCTCATCATGCCGTTTCCAATTGCCTCCCGCACCAATTCCCATTCAATTAGATTATACCACTGCCAGAAAAGTCTTCAGGTGGTTCTATCGATCAGGTTGTTGACCCTGGATCCGGGTTTTAAGGTGGTTGGCGGCGCGGGGTGAGATCTTTGCGGTGCGGAGATCGAGGACCAAAACGCCGTCTTCGTTGAGGTCGGCGTCGTAAAATTGGACGGTTTGGGGCAGGTCGATGCGGTGTTCGCGCGTTAAGCGATGGCCGTGGATCT
>JBKJJR010000250.1:0-2660 GCA_046597835.1 Pyrinomonadaceae bacterium | reverse complement strand
CCCGCGCTGCGGTGTTGTAGAGGCCGTTGAAAAGTTCTGAGGCTTGAATACTCCTGAATCCTTTCAACGAATGGGTGTCCTTATGACACAAATTGTCCTTTACTTGGTTAAGCGTTCTGCATTTTTGTTAAGATTGTGACTGATGCTTCAAAAAGAGTTGGAAACCGCGATCGCGGCGGCGCGTCTTGCCGGTAAGGCGATCCTCAAACACTACGCGGGGGATTTTGATACCGAACAAAAGATCGGTGCCGATAACAGCAGCGAGCCGGTAACGGCTGCCGATCGGGAAGCAAGCCGCATTATCGTCGATGCGTTATCTGCCGCTTTTCCCGACGACGGCATATTATCCGAAGAAGAGACCGACGACCTCGAACGGCGTGTGTCCAAACGGCGTGTATGGATCATCGACCCGATCGACGGGACCGCCGGTTTCATAAAAAAGGACGGCGATTTTGGTGTTCAGATCGGGCTTGCGGAGGAAGGCATTCCTATAGTCGGGGTTGTTTATTTGCCTTCTCACGATGTGCTGAGCTATGCCGTTAAGGGCGAAGGGTCGTTCAACGTGATTAATGGCGGCAAGCCGACACGGATGACAACCTCTGACGTTGCCGTATTATCGGACATGACATTGGCAATGTCGCGCGATCATCCGAGTTCGAGGATGGCACGCATCATCGAACATTTTGCCTTTCGCGGCACTGTCAGACGTGGTTCGGTCGGCTTGAAGGTCGCTCTTATTGCCGACCAAACATGCGACATTTACGTTCACCCGAGCCCGCGGACAAAACTATGGGACACATGTGCCCCGCAGATAATCCTCGAAGAGGCCGGCGGCCGTTTTACCGATCTTTTCGGTTACGACATGCGTTACGACAGCCCGGATCTGCAAAATCGCAACGGCATCTTGGCGACAAACGGGGTCGCACACGCATCTGCGGTCGAGCATTTAAAACCGCTTTTGGCCGAATTTGGCCGAGTCCCATATATTCCCTAAACAACCGAATTCAATTAAAAAGTTAAAAATAAAGCGAATTTTCTCTTGACCTAGCCTTTAAAAGAGAAAACTTGTTGCGTTAAGCAAGTGTTTTATGTTAAAAATACTCCTCAAGTAGTTTCTTTAAGCGCTCAAGTTAACTCATACAAGGAAAGGTAATTAAGTGAATTCAGCAACTGGCACTATTGGCGCCGCCGATCAGATAGGCGAAAGATCGGTTATCTTTGCCGACGATTATTTAAACAAACTGAGCGGCGAGCAGCTCGAACACGAATGCAAGCGCCGCCTCGAGGCGGGCTGCAAAGAACTCGTTGTAAATTTTTCGAAAACCGAGATCGTCAACAGCATCGGCATCTCTATCCTGCTCGGCGTCATTGATATAGCGTCCAATAACGGAGCGACCGTCGTTTTTTCGGAAGTGAAAGAAGAAACTATCGAATTATTTGACATGCTCGGACTTACACAGCATGTCACTTTAGCTTAGAAACTTATGGTCGAAAATAATTCCAAACTGATCCATGCATTCGGAGCTCTAGCTGAACTTGGCCATGAGATCACGAATAAGAAAAATTTTCAGGAAACGATACGCACGTCGCTGCACTTGCTTTCGGGAGCGTTGGGAATCATGCGTGGAGCGGTGGCGAGGTATTCGCGGTTTGCTCACGAATTGAACATGATGGCGGTCCGTGGATTGGGTGATGATTTTCCGCTCAGTTTGTCAGTTTGTACTGAGGACGAACGTCAATTCCTCATCAACGGGTTAAACCCGATCGAGATCAGAGAAGCGCAGGTTTTGCCGTTTTTTCATGTTTATGACGTTAGTTTTGCGCAGCGTCGGCTCGATTTGTTTGTGCCGTTGGTCGTTCGCGAAGAGATCGTGGGCGCTTTGTTTCTCGGTGAAAAGGCGACGGGCGAAGTTTACACGCAGTATGACAAAGAGATCATCTGCGCAATGGGCCGGCACATTGGCGTCGCTATCGCGCAGCGAAATTTGATGGCTGAGATAGAGCGTCACGCCGACGAGAACCGAAAGTTATTTGACGAAATGCGCTCGACCTATCACGACACGGTCAAAGCGTTCGCCGCCGCTATCGACTGCAAGGATAAATACACCGAAGGGCACTCCGTACGCGTTGGTAAATTTTCGGAGATCATCGCCGCAGAACTTGGTTGGGGCAGTGAGGAAATCGAAGGAGCAGCCGTGGCGGGTTATCTACACGACGTAGGCAAACTCACTGTCGAGAGAAAGATCATTAACGCTCCCTACCGCATCAACGCCAAAGAATCGGCTGAGCTTAACAAACATCCGGCGGTCGGCTACGAGATCCTTTTGCCTATTCACCACCCGTTTACCGACGTTCCGCTGGCGGCAAAATATCATCACGAACGCCTCGACGGACGCGGCTATCCCGACGGTTTGTATGACCGTGAAATTCCATACATCGCCAAAATAGTGAACCTGGCAGACTCGTTCGACGCAATGACGACCGACCGTCCGTATAAGGCTCGCCGTCCGGCAAAAGAGGTTGTCGAGGATCTTCAGAGAAATGCCGGCAAGCAGTTTGCGCCGGAACTGGTAACGGCGTTTCTCGGCGGAATGTTAAAGGAATTGACCGGCGAAGACCGCAACCGACGGTTCCGCCGCCTACTCGGCCGCGAATATATG
>JBKJJR010000189.1:0-3316 GCA_046597835.1 Pyrinomonadaceae bacterium | reverse complement strand
TGAGATAAATTTTGCGGGTCAGAGAGGCGTTTTTAACAACGTCAGTCTCGACGGCGGAGATTACAACAACGGATTCTTTGGCGAACAGGCCGGCGGACAGCGTGCGGCCATCGACATCTCGCTCGATGCCATAAAGGAGTTTCAAGTAATCGCAACCGGAGCCGGAGCTGAATATGGACGAACCGCAGGCGGGATCATCAATGTCATCACAAAGTCTGGCACGAATACAGTGAGCGGCAGCTTGTTTTATAATCTGCGTCACGAAAAGTTATCTGCAAACACTTCTAACGGCAAGCCGTTGACTGATTTTCTACGTCAGCAATTTGGGGGCACGATCGGTGGGCCGATCAAGAAAGACAAGGCCTTTTATTTCTTCGCGATCGAAGGGGTCAGAGAAAATCTAACCCGGCCAAATTTGAGTGAGGCAATTGGGACCCCATGTTCGGTGTCGTCACCGACAGTGACGGCAAATGAGCCGTTGATCATTTCGAGTGCGGATTGTCAGAGACGAGCCTTACTCAATTTTTTCCAAACAACGAGGTCGCAAAATGAAGGTCTTCCGATAAACCGAAGCATCCGGAACACGGCATTCCTCGGAAAGTTTGACATCGACATAAATGCAAACAATAAACTCGGGGCATCTTACAATTTTGATTTTTCGAAAAATAACAATCAGACATTTGATGTACCGACATACGGAACCTCTGCGAATGGTACCGAGGGGCCGTCAAAGATCAATGTTTTCAACCTAAATCTTTTCAGCACACTATCACCAAATATGGTGAACGAAGGGCACTTTACTTATTCGCGTGAGAACCGCCCGCGAGGGGCTACTAAATCGAATATACCCGCCGATACGGCGATGGGGTTTGGGACGACCTTTCGATTTGGCAACCCATTTTTCCTGCAGCCCGGAGTTGACGAGACATTTTGGCGAACGCAGATCCGCGACAGCCTGTCGATCATAAAAGGCAGGCACACCGTCAAATTTGGCGGTGAATGGCTCCATAGTTTGAACGATCAGGTATTTCGCGGCTTCTTTACAGGAAGGTACATCTTTGACACGGTAAACGGATTTTTGCGTTATGCGTCGACGGCAGCAGCAGGTGGATTCGGTCCAAATGCAATGTTGTGTTCTGGCGGAACGTGGATCACCGTAAGTGCCCCCTTTAACCAGACCTGTCCCGTCGGCCAGACATCCGGAACACCTTTGCTGCTTTATTTACAAGCTGCAGGGCCGACTGCACTTGCAACAGATGCCGCAGGAGCGTCGAGGATCAAGAACGAAGATTTTGCACTGTTTGTGCAGGACAAGTGGCAGATTATGCCAAACTTTACGTTCAATTACGGGTTGCGTTGGGAGGCTCAGATATTTCCCAAACCAACAGTTGCTCCCAGTGCCACTGCTTACGGAAAATTCTTGGGCAACCCGCTGTTCCCGTCTGACGGCACCCTGCCTAGCGATAAAAAGATGTTTCAACCGCGCGTTGGCTTTGCATGGGATATCTCAAATAATCAGAGATCTGTCGTAAGGGCAAGTTTTGGGATCTACGGGGCACGGCAAAATATGCTCTCGCAGGTGGGCTCGATCACAACCAATGGTGTCCAGCAACAGACGATCGCCGGCGGCCAATTCGCTAACCCTTCGGTGCGTCCTGCCTGGCCAAATTTGGTGACACCCACAGCCGGTTCTTGCTCGACGATCAATGGATTCTCAGCCGCCGGTCCATTCGTGAACCCATTTCCTTGCTTTAGTGGCGTCCGCGTTTTTGACCGTAATTACAAAAATCCACGGATCTACACTGCAAACGTTGGTTTTGAACAGGAGATCGCGGCCGACTGGGCATTGTATTTTGACTTTACCTACGCAAGGGGGCGAAATCTGACCCGCTTTTTGAATTACGGTCGAAAACTTAATAGTGCCGGATTTCCGATCTTTGGCGATTATCTTGGCGACGTTTTTGTCACGACATCGATAGGACGATCGCAGTATTTTGGATTCACGACCGGTATCCGAAAGAGGTTTAGCAATAAGGTTCAGCTTGAGAGTAATTATGTGTGGTCACGAGACCGGGATGACGATTCTAATGAGCGTGACCCATTTACAGACCGATCATTCAATGTAAACAATCCGGGGGGCGATTACGCGTTGTCTGATAGGGACATTACTCACAAGTTCAACTTCTTTGCTTATGTCGAACTTCCATGGCAATTACAATTCACCCCACGCGTCCAAGCCCGTTCGGCTCAGCCGGCCACGCCCTCTACGCAGACGGCGACGAACCGTAATACGCTTAGAAAAGATAACAACTATTTTTCATTCGATTGGCGCTTTTCGCGTTCGTTCAAACTCACGGAAAGAGTTGAGTTGATACCGCAGTTGGAAATGTTCAATACATTTAACAACAAAAACTATATCAACTCGTCATTCTTGCCGGGAAACCAAAGCTCACTTGGCGCACCCAGCCTATTTAACTTTGACGGCTATCTGCGGCAAGGCATTGGCGACCCACGAGAACTGCAATTATCTGTAAGGTTGAGATTCTGATAATCGCTCATGAATGCAAAAGAGGCTCAGTTTCATACGAAACTGAGCCTCTTTTTTTGAAACCAGGGCCGTTCAATCCCAAAGCAGAAATCAATAAATTACGCTTTCTTTCGATTCTTAATAACAAAGATCAGTCCAAGCACGAAAACAAAAAATGAAAAGAAAAGCACGATGATGCCAGGGATTATTCCGAGCATTGCCTCTTCCCAACTGGTGCGGCCGTTGGTCATAGGCACCAGTGCCGCGGAGATAATTGTCACCGCTAAGCCAAGCAAAACGCCGAGTATCCCGAGTATCATTACGACTTTCCAAAGCATAATTTGTTCTCCTTTTCCTGTATGTTAGCTGCTATCGAAACTATTTCGTAGCTTTCTTTAGCTCGATACCCGTCGCCTCGAACGAAACTTCGGTCACGGTGCCGTCGGCATTGCGGTTGTCAAATTTTGCCCCGTCCTCTTCGATCATGTGATCGACCATTGCTTTGGTAAGCGTCTTGACCTGAAACGCGCCCTCGACACGTGCCTTTGCACCGGCGGATTGCAGCGGGATAAAGAACGCGTGGCCCTTCATCTTGACGCGGACGCTCTTGCTGTCCTTATTCTCTGCGACCTCCGCCCAGCAGCCTTCCATTTTGCACGAACGCACGACAACGCCCTCGATACGCACAGTTTTGCCGCTGTATTTCGACGGGTCTTTGAGAGCTTTGTTAAGCGAGACCTTTTTCGCACTGCCGACGGCTGCCCCACGCTTCAGATACGAATCCGAAGG
>JBKJJR010000367.1:0-3364 GCA_046597835.1 Pyrinomonadaceae bacterium | reverse complement strand
TCATCGGCAATATTTTTCAGGGCGATGAGCTCTTGCTACTGGCACCGGCGATAGGCGTTGTCATTTGGATATGGATCTTTGCGACGTTTTTAGAAACCGTTGCGATCGCTAATCAGGAAGCGCGGGCGGCGACGGCGTTCATTATCTTTGCCCAGGTCAGTAAAACACTATTGATGGGAGCGGCCGTATTTGCATTTGCCACGGTCGAATCGTTCATTTATGCGGCAATGATACAGGGTACGATTCAAACATTTATTTTGCTTGGTTATCTTCGGCTCCGATTTCCGGGATTTTGGCGCACGTTCGACGCGGGCTTTTTTTACGAACAGATGAAATATGCGGTGCCTTTCGGACTCACGGGTGTTCTCTGGATCGCGCAAACCGAAATACACACCTATTTTGTCGGTTATAAGTTTTCGCCGTCGGATTTTGCTATTTATACCTACGGCTGCTTTCAAGTGCCGCTGATCGCAATGCTGTCAGAATCGGTAACGTCGGTGCTCATACCGCGAATGAACGTACTTCAACTCGCAAATGACCGCGATGAGATGATCCGGTTAATGGCACGCGCGACGCAGAAGCTGGCGTTCTTTTACTTTCCGATCTATGTGTTTTTGCTGATAACGGCACACACATTTATTGTCACGCTTTTTACGCAAAGTTATGAAAAAAGTGCGCCGATCTTTGTTATCAATCTAACGCTGCTGCCGTTTAGCGTAATAATCCTTGACCCGATCGTGAGGTCGTACAAGGAACTCGGCAAATTATTTCTGCTCACGCGGCTTTTGACGTTGACGTGTCTCGTCGCGGTGCTTTATTTTGGGTTGGAGCGTTTCAGCTTGACGGGAATGATCACTGTAGCCGTGTTCGCGATTCTGATTGAAAAACTTATTTCCCAGTTGATGGTCATTTACAAACTCGGGCTCAGTTTGCAGCATTTGCGGTTGCTAAAAACGACTGCGAAAACTGCGCTTATCAGCATGTTGGCCGGCTGCGTCACATATATTGTTTATGCATATGGTCACGGCTATTTGCGTCAGGTTGGCGAGAGTCTTGCCGTTAGTGTTTTTGGTGCTCCGGGGTCAAGTGTTCTTAATTTTGCGGGCGGCAGTTTCGTCCTGCTCGTTTCGGGGCTTGTCTTTGCACCGGTCTATTTACTCGCGGCGAATTTTGCAGGCGTCATCGAAGAAGATGAAAAACACACGATCAAAAATTTTGTCCGCAGGATCGTTCCGAAGCGGGGTTTCGAGGTGTTTACAGGCAGCTAAATTATGTGTGGAATAGCGGGATTTATTTCGAAAACGAACGAAGGTTATGACGAACGCATGTCTCGCCTCAGCGCGATGTGCCGTGTCATCGACTATCGCGGCCCCGACGAGCAGGGAACCGCTATCGAAGGCCGCGCGGCGATGGGAATGAGGCGGCTTTCGATCATTGATCTTGCCACCGGGCAGCAGCCGATATATAACACCGATCGCACAAAAATGATCGTCTTTAACGGTGAGATCTACAATTATCGCGAGCTGAAAAAAGACCTCGAATCGCGCGGCTATAAATTTCGAACGAATTCAGACACGGAAGCGATCATCCATGCTTACGATGAATTTGGGGCGGATTGCCTGCGGCTTTTGCGCGGAATGTTTGCCTTTGCGATATGGGACGAGCGCGGGCAGAGCCTGTTCCTGGCGCGTGACCGCGTCGGAAAAAAGCCGTTGTTTTATACAACTACGGGTGTCGGCGAGTTTGTTTTCGGCTCGGAGTTAAAGGTTCTGCTCGAACACGGCGGCATTCAGCGAGAGATCGATCATGGAGCTCTCGACGCTTATCTTACGTTCGGGTATGTGCCTGAGGAGCTATGCATTTTCAAGGGCGTAAAGAAACTCGAGCCAGGTCACTTTCTAATATTTAAGAACGGCGAAATTCGCACCGATAGATATTGGGATTTTGATTTTTCGCTTGGGACGCTGACCAATTCAGAAGACGATATCGCGGGCACACTGCTCGATAAATTGCGCGACGCGGTTGAGATCAGACTGATCTCGGAAGTACCGCTCGGTGCATTTCTTTCGGGCGGCGTTGATTCGAGCGCGATCGTGGGCCTGATGTCGCAGATAATGGATCAGCCGGTCAAGACATTTTCGATCGGATTTAACGAAGACAGTTTTGACGAGCTCAAATACGCCCGGATCGCGGCCGGTCATTTTAAGACCGATCACCACGAGTTTATTCTCACGTCTGACTTCGTCGATATTGTCGATGATCTGGTTTGGCATTTTGACGAGCCGTTTGCGGATTCATCCGCTTTGCCGACATATATGGTCTCGAAACTCGCCCGCGAACATGTCACAGTGGTGCTGTCCGGCGACGGCGGCGACGAGCTTTTTGGCGGTTACACCCGATATGTGACTGATCGAAATCGCAGTAACCTCGAACGGTTGCCGCGATCATTGAGGGATAGGCTGATCAGGCCATTGAGCGAAGCGTTGCCCCATGGAGCGCTCGGCAAAAATTATCTGTTCAACATATCGCTCGATGCTGCGGGCCGGTATATCGACAGCATTTCGCATTTTAACGGCCCGCGAAAACGAAAACTGTATTCAAACGAGATCAAAACAAAAATGAACGGCAGCTTTGAGCGCGGCGAAAAACTTTTTCGGCAGATCGCGGGCAGTATGGCGTCGGACGATGCGATGGAAAATCTCTTGTATCTTGACAGCAAAACTTATCTGCCGAGCGACATTTTGACTAAAGTTGATCGCATGAGCATGGCATCGTCGCTCGAAGCGAGAAGTCCACTGCTTGACCATAAGCTGATCGAATATGTGACGCGAATACCGTCCGCGATGAAGGTGAAAGGCAGGGAAACGAAATATATCTTTAAAAAAGCTATCCGTGATCTCGTACCGCCTGGAATATTAAGTCGTGAGAAGCAGGGTTTCGGAGTTCCGATCAATGAATGGATAAACTTGCAGCTAAAAGATCGGATCACAAGTGATCTTTCAGATGCGCGTGCCCGGACACGCGGATATTTTGACGCAAAATATGTAAGCCTGATTCTTGACGAACATCGCTGCGGCCGACGCGATCATTCTCACGCGCTTTGGACGCTGTGGATGCTCGAACTTTGGCACCGGCGATATATTGACGGGACAAAATAAAAACTAATAACTAAGCTTGAAATCTGATGAGTGCCAACGAAGTATCATTCGCTAAAAAACTAAAGTGGAATCTGCCGTGGCTCGTGCGCTATCCATGGTCGCGGGCGAGGTCGTTCCTTGAGCAAACGGCGTTCGAGAAAAAGCATATTATCATAACCGTCGCGAACCATTTCGAGCCCGGTTGGAGTGAAGGCGGTGTGCTCGAT
>JBKJJR010000295.1:0-7303 GCA_046597835.1 Pyrinomonadaceae bacterium | reverse complement strand
GTCCAGATCTGCCGCTTTGATTCGACCTTCCATACGCCCGGATTCCAATAAAGCATTTGGCAGAACCGCACGAACCATTGCGGGACATTCGGCGGGAACGGCGTCTGAGCCGACGGCATCCAAGTGCCAGTACTTCGCAGATTGTTTATTAACGGATAGGCAACTGCGACGATCGCCGCCACGCTGACAAAGGTTAATTGAAACGACGGATTGAAAAGTTCGGATGGCCGCCATATAAGCAAGAGTAATCCGCAGGCTCCCAGCGAATTCAATAAACTACTCTGCCGATAGATCGCATAGGAAAACGAAATGATAGTAAACATCATCGCCGCACGCATGACCGGGACATCTGCCCCGACGGCTAACGTATATGCCCACAAAACTAGCATTGTGACAATAAACTGTGCCCAGCGGTTGCGCGTTATTCCCCTCAAAAGAAACATGAGAAGCACACCGATAAATGTAATGTGCAAGCCGGAAATCACCAGAATATGAAACGTACCGCCGTCGCGAAAAAGATCGGCTGTATCCTTATCGAGAAAATATTTATCGCCGAGCAGCGACGCGATCATAATTCCCGCAGCCGGACGGCTGAGCTTATTTCTTAGATCGTCGATCAACCTCGCTCGTTGGTCATAAACCCAAGCCAGAGGAATGAAAACCCTTTCATCTGCAAGCTTTTCAACAAGCAGTTGACTCTTAACCGATCCGGTCGCGTCAACTCCGAGGCGATCGAGAATTTCCCTATTTCGCATCACGCCCGGGTTGAGAAATGCGTCTTCACGCTCCAGTTTGCATGCAACACGAATCCGAGAGCCGTATTTCAGATCTGAAATTTCAAAGTTGAGATCGGCATTAACATTATCGCGCTCTTGATGTCTGTCGGTAACAGGCCAAAAAAGTCGAACGCTGCCAGAAACCGTACGCTCATTGCCGCGATAAGCGATTTTGTCGGCTCTCAGATTGAGAAATGCGCCGTCAACAGAGGGTTCCGGCCGCCCGCTTAGGACGCCTTCGATCTCAACCGCGTCGCCGGACCGGATCGTGCCGTTGTCATATAGAACACGAAGACGATCAGGCGAGATGCTGGTGGTTTCTATTGTCGCGACAGCCGATCCGGCTGCGGCGAATGCGGCGAGCATTAAGATGGTGGCGAATCGATGATTGCGAAAGATTACCGATGCAATTGCAGAGACCGCAGACGTCGCAAACAGCACCGCTAGATTTATGTCTATTACTGTTGCCGCGAGAATTCCCATCGCAAATGCTGCGGCGAGCCAGAGCATTGGGTAACGGTTGAAATTGGGGCGTGGACGATCTTCAGGCATCGCTTTCGCGTATTATTCGGCCTTTAGGAATTGTTGGATCTCGAGAAAGCGCTTTTCGCTGATGCCGCGTATTTGCATAAGATGTTCAACACGGCGAAAAGGGCCGTTTTCTTCACGGAACTGGATTATCTTTTCGGCAGTTTTGCGGCCTATATGCGGCAGCATGTCCAGTTCCTCCGCAGAGGTCGTATTTATGTTAATTGCTTTTTGTGTTGGAGTAGCAGCAGTTTGCTGCTCATAAACAACTCGAGACGTGCAGCCGCTCATCAGCGAGAAGGCGATCAATATGAGAATGATGCGACACATTGTTCTTCAGAAATAATTAGTTCCTCTGCGTGCCCTGCGATCTCTGCGTTAAAAGGAACCTAGTCGCTACCGCTCCCGGTTCTGCCTGCATACGGTTTATCTTCTACTGCTCATCACCCATCGCACCTTCCGCGATGTCCTGCAGGTCTTCATACGCTTTAGCGAGGACAGGCCGTGCGCGGGTCGAGCCGTCCATTTCACCGATGTAGCCTTCGCGAACCATTGCGTCGAGGATGGCGGCGGCTCGGCCGTAGCCGATACGCAAATGACGCTGGAGCAGCGATGTCGAGCCGCGTTTGGCCTGAACCACGCATTTCAATGCGTCATTAAATAGCTGGTCGCGGCGTCCGGGCAGATCGCCGTTGTCGTCGAGCTCCTCTTCGGTTTTAGTGATCGTTGTGTCGTATTCGGGACGGAAAATCTGTCCGTTATGGCCTTTGACGTGATCGACGACCTGTTTGATCTCGGCCTCGTTGACAAAGGCTCCGTGCACGCGCGTCACCTGAGAATTGCCCGGTGGCAAAAAGAGCATGTCGCCGCTGCCCAGCAAACTCTCGGCGCCGTTCGCGTCGATGATCGTTCTCGAATCTACTTTGCTCGACACGCGGAACGAAATTCTCGAAGGAAAATTCGCTTTAATGAGTCCGGTGATAACATCGACCGACGGCCGCTGCGTCGCCAGCACGAGGTGTATGCCGACAGCGCGTGCCATCTGAGCGAGCCGCGTGATTGATTCCTCGACTTCCTTGCCGCTGACCATCATCAGATCGGCGAGCTCGTCGATGATGATGACGATGTAAGGCAAAATGCGATGCGGTTCGCCCTGCTCGTTCCATTGCTCGTCGGCGTTCAACTGTTTGGCTTTTGTGTTGTAGCCGTCAATGTTGCGAACGCCGTATCCAGCGAGATCCTTGTATCGGCGTTCCATCTCGACCACCGCCCATCGAAGCGATACCGCAGCACGCTTTGGATCAGTAATGATCGGCGTCGCCAGATGCGGAATGTCGGCATACAGGCCAAGCTCGAGCCGCTTCGGATCGACCATGATGAACTTCACTTCGTCCGGCCTCGCCTTATAAAGGATCGACATCACGAGCGTGTTGACGCCGACCGATTTGCCCGCGCCTGTCGCACCGGCGATCAGCAAATGCGGCATTTTCGTGAGGTCGGCCACAAATTTGTCGCCGTTGATGGTCTTACCGAGCCCAAGCGTGAGTAACGAATCTGATTTCTTGAAAATTGGCGACTCGATCACCTCGCGAAGAAAGATCACTTCGCGCTTATGATTCGGCACCTCAATGCCGACGTGAGCCTTGCCGGGAATCCGGTCGATGCGTATCGATGGCGCTTTCAGCGCGAGGCAAAGATCATCAACCAGTCCGGTCACACGCGAATATTTGACGCCCGCGTCAGGCTTGAACTCGAACGTCGTCACGATCGGTCCCGGCGCGATATGCATTACTTTGCCGGGCACATTAAATTCCGCAGCTTTCTGCTCAAGCAAAGTCCCGGTTTCACGCAGTTCCGATTCCTTGTGCGTAAACGGCTTTGGCACCTCGCTCAGCAATGCCGAATCAGGCAGTTTGTACCTATCAAAATTCTGTGTGCTTGCTGGTATAGATAATTCGTCACCTGCTTCTTCTTCAATTCTCGGTTTTTCGTCAGCTTTCTCTTTTTCGGGCTTTTCAACCGACTCCTTTTCGATCTCCAGTTCAACGACCTTTTGTGTTTCGTAAGATTTGTCCGGCGAATCGATTGTCGGGATCGAAACACGATCATCGTCGGCAAAAAGCGGCTCGCTGCGTCCAACGGCAGCAGCGGCGGCCAACGCTTCTACATCCGCAACCGCAATCGTCGGTGGAATCGCTTCGTCAATATGGTCCCGTTTACCTTTGCGTTTCTCTGCGCGTTTCTTTGCTGCTGTTATTTCTGGGCTACGTTCCAAGCGGCGCTTCGTACGCCACTCATCGATCCAAATTTTCAACTTCTCGCCGGCAAAGTCAAAATTGCTCAGAAATCCGGCAAGCGTGAAATTTGTTATCAGGAGGATCGAGCTTATAAAAATTGCAAGCAGCAATATGCCGGCGCCGATGGAGCCAATAAAATGTGCGGTGGTTTGAGCGGCCGCCTCGCCGACGATCGCACCGTAGCCGCCAAAAAGAGCGATTAACCCGGAAAGCGAAACAGCAAAGAAAATAAACCCGGCAGCACGCGACGCTTGTGGCACAAGCGTATCCGATTGATAGACCCGCCAGGCAATTATCGCGATCAACACCGGGATCAGATATGCAGTCCAGCCAAACGCACTAAAAAAGATCGCCGCGATATTCGCACCAACAAATCCGATCCAGTTTTTTGTATTAGGAAGCGCGCCGCCCGTCGAGATCACCGACCGGTCATCCGCGCTGCTCGTAACCAAACACAAAAACACAAGCACCGCGACGGCTGCGAGAATGACCGCAACGACATCGTTCCAATGCGAATGCTTCGCCGCCTTGCTGCCCTTTTTCTTGAGCAAAGTCGTGCCGTCCGCGAGACAAAAATTAATGTCGTCGTCCTTATAGACCTCGCTGCATGTGGGGCAAACTTTCATTTCTTATGCGTGACAAGTGAACAGTAACAGGTGACGAGCCAGAGTCGGCAACCTTTCTGTCACCGTTCTTGTCACCTATTACTTTTCTTGTGCACCAAAAATTCCTTTATAAAATCATCAATATCACCATCGAGCACTGCATCGATATCCGTCTTTTCAAACTTTGTCCGCGTATCTTTCACTAATCGATATGGATGCAGAACATAATTGCGTATCTGCGAACCGAACGCGATGTCCTGCTTGGTCGCTTCGAGTTCGGCGGCGCCTTCGCGGCGTTTTTCCAGCTCAACCTCATACAGCTTTGACCGCAGGACCTGCATCGCAACGGCGCGATTTTGGATCTGCGAACGCTGATTCTGACAAGTTACCACAATATTGGTGGGAATATGAGTAATTCTTACCGCGCTGTCGGTAACATTGACGTGTTGCCCGCCCGCACCCGATGAGCGGTATGTGTCGATACGAAGGTCCTTGTCCTCGATATTGACCTCAATATTTTCGTCGATTTCGGGGGAGACGAATAGTGAGGCAAACGAAGTTTCGCGGCTGCCGCCCGAGTTAAAAGGCGATATCCGCACAAGCCGATGCACACCCGCTTCAGCCGAGAGCAAACCATAGGCGTAATCGCCTTCGACGCGGAAAGTAGCGGATTTGATGCCGGCCTCGCTTCCTGATTGCTCATCGAGTATCTCGACCTTAAACCCGCGCTTTTCGCACCAACGCAGATACATCCGCAGCAGCATCTGTGCAAAATCCTGCGCGTCCGTGCCGCCCGCTCCGGCCTGGATCGAGCAGATCGCGTTGTTAAGATCGGTCTCGCCGGAAAGCAGGCTTTCGATCTGAGCCGCGTCAACTTCCTTTTCAAGCCGTGCAATCAGTGTTTGCAGTTCTTTTTCCGAATCTGCATCTTCCGCCGCAAACTCAAACAAAACCTCTGCATCCGAGACGCCCGTCTCAAATCCCTGCTGCTGCCTTAAAGCGCGTTCGATGCGGCTTCGCTGCTGAACGACCTTTTGCGCGTGTTCCTGGTCATCCCAAAAACCCGGCTCCGAGATCAATTTTTCCGATCTTTCTAATTCTGATTGTTTTGCGGGCGCGTCAAAGAAACCTCCCAAGTTGGGTAACTTTGTCTCTGATCTCTTCGTGTTTTGATTGTAGGTCTGTGAGTTCCATGTTTGCTGTCCTGTCTCCGAAGGAGACTAACATTATAGCCTAGGGTGCAACGAGTCTTCGAGCGAAACCCTAGGTTTGTTGAATAAATTGAATTCGTCCCTGAAAGGGACGAACCGTGCGGCGGTAGCAGTTGCTCCCTTACAGGGAGCAAAATCGCGTCCCGTCGTTACCTAGGGTTCCATTCGCTCCGCTCATTGCACCCTAGGCTATATTGTTCGTCGCCGTTGGCGACTTTCTTGATAATCCAAATATTAAAAGTCCGGTTGTTATGAGCGAACACAACCACGCAAACCAATCACCATATTTTACATAAAACGTCTGCGAGCCGTCGCTTTTCGACACAGACCAAACTCGTGCGTCTTCCTGATACGGCTCAGTTGCGTCTAAAACGCGACCTTTTTCATCAATATAGGCAGTTATTCCGACATTTGTGACGCGCAAGACGGGCCTATTCGTCTCGACGGCACGAAAGACGGCGTTCGCCAAATGCTGCCGCAGCACCGGCGTCGGGCCGAGATAGCCGTCGTTGGTCATTTCAATTATCACGTCCGCGCCGTTGCGGACATATTCGCGACTCAAGGCTCCGAAATGCGACTCAAAACAGATCATCACGCCCGCTTTTGCATCGCCGACAGGAAACAGATCATATTCGCGGCCATAAGCAAAATTTCCGACAAAACCGGGCACGATCCCTTCCAGAAACCACGGCACGGCCTCGCCAAACGGCAGCAGGTAAAGTTTATCATACTGTGCGACTTGCTTTCCGTCAGGCCCGACCATCACCGCCGAGTTGAAATACTTGGTAGTTCCTATATCCCGTTCGGAGGAATTGAAAAGGACGCTGACGTTATTTCTACGCGCAAAATCGCCAATAAACTGCTGAAATTCTCGGTCGTCAGAGTACATAAAGTTCATTGGCGATTCGGGAAAAATAACCGCGTTCGTATTGCGCTTCTCTATAAATCCGGGGAATGGTTTCGGCTCCTTCAACTTGGCCTCGGCGAGTTGTATGTGTCTTTGCCTAAGCTCGTTCCAATTTTGAGATGTCAAGCCCGCCATCGGTACGTTCGCTTGGAGCACCACCATTGTGGCGATGTTGTGCCTCTCGATGTAATCCATGTCAGGAAAATGCGGGAATACGGCAATGCCTAAAAAGAAAAACGGTATCAACAAAAATAGGCGAAACTTTCCCCTTCGTCTAATCGCAACGTAGAAAATGGCGTTAAAAATTACTGACAACCAACTGACGGCTAGTACTCCGCCAAAGACAGCAAACTCAACAAGGTTTGAACGAAAAGCCTGCGAATACCCTACTCCATTCCAGTTGTTTCCTGTGATCCAATACCGCGCGAACTCGCACGCGACCCAAACAACCGGCGCGGCGAGAAATGCCCGCGAACCGAACCTCCTAAGCAACACCGACAAGATCGCCGCAAAGATGCCCGGAAACAGTCCCGTGACAGTCGTTACGCAAAAAAGCAAAAAATAAGCAAGGATCGGCGGAAATCCGGCGTAATGTATAGGAGCGAACGTCAGCCACCAGCATGTGCCGAAAAAGAATATAGTGCCGAATATCCAGCCGATGACGGATGACTTCGCGGTCGATGCCTTTTCACGTTCGACGGCCCACATCAGCGGCACGAGCGCGAACCACGCGAGGAACCAGTATTCGAAATCGGGAAATGCGAGGATGAGCAGCAACGCCGCGAAGACAGCCAGCAACAGATTTTTCCATGACGGCAAGAGTTTTGCCAATCGCGGGATTTTCATTGCCGTAGTTTAACATGGCTGCTCCGGTCAAATTGAAAGTCACGTCCGTCAAAACGACAATTAACGTCATCTATGTTGTGACAGATTCTGTCATTTTGTCAGTCCATGGCCAAAGATTCGGTCAGACTGCACG
>JBKJJR010000157.1:0-2855 GCA_046597835.1 Pyrinomonadaceae bacterium | reverse complement strand
ATAGAATAAATTTTTGAGTCAAAACGCAGCCTTATCGCCTAAGGCTCGCTAACACCGCAGAGAAATTTGGCGGGCCTCGGGCGGATTCACCCAGGATTTCGGAAACAGTCTATTCGAGAGGTTACTCGCTTCTGCAATGGCGTGTCAATAAAATTCTTTAATTTACGGTAGCTTTTGAGGCAGTTTTGGCCTCGGCTATAAGAGTTGGATACTTTCCGGTCCAGCATGCTGTGCAGGTGGAATTCGAGGTAAGGCCGATCGATTCTAACATTCCTTCAAGTGAAAGATAGCCGAGCGAATCTGCGCCTATGTATTCGCAGACATCTTCGACTGACATTTTGGCGGCGATGAGGTCGTCCCGGTTGGGTGTGTCAACGCCGTAGTAGCATGAATGTGCGGTAGGCGGGCAAGAAATACGCATATGCACCCCGGTTGCACCGGCTTCGCGAACCATCTGCACAATTTTCTTACTCGTTGTGCCCCGCACTATTGAGTCGTCAACCAACACGATCCTGCGGCCTTTTATCAGATCCTTGATAGGATTGAGTTTTAGTCGGACGCCAAATGAACGGATCGATTGCGAGGGCTCGATAAACGTACGGCCAACGTAGTGGTTGCGAATGATCGCCTGGCGAAAGTTGATGCCCGACTGGTTCGCATAACCTATCGAAGCCGCAACGCCGCTGTCCGGCACAGGCACGACCAGATCAGCTTCGGCGGGATGCTCGACGGCGAGGCGTTTGCCCATTCTGTGCCGGGATTCATTGACCGAGCGGCCGAAAATGGTCGAGTCTGGTCGTGAAAAATAGACGTGCTCAAATGTGCAAACGGACACCGGTTTAGCCTCAAACGGTTTTGATGAATGAAGGCCGTTTTCGTCAATGACAAGCATCTCGCCCGGTTCGATCTCGCGTATGTATTCGGCGTCGATCAGGTCAAAAGCGCAGGTCTCGGACGCGACGCAATAAGCACCTTGAAATTTGCCCAAAACAAGCGGCCGAAAGCCACGTGGGTCGCGAACGGCGGTCAGAGCCTTTGGCGTTAAAAACAAGAGCGAAAACGCGCCTTCAGTATCTTTCAGAACCTTTCGGATCGCTTCGACGGCATCTTTTGCTTGAGTTCGTGCAACGCCGTGCAGGATCGTTTCGGTGTCTGAAGTGGAAGAAAAGATCGCACCGCCTCGCTCAAGCTCGCTTCGTTTTTGCTCCGCGAAGGGTAAATTTCCATTGTGACAAACAGCGATCTTGCCATGTTGGCAAGTTACAGAGAAAGGCTGCACTTCCTCGATGGTATTTTTGCCGGCAGTAGAATATCGCGTATGACCTATGGCACTCGAACCAACAAGTTTCTTTAGGACATCCTCATTCAAAACGTCCGCGACGAGCCCAATCTCTCGAAATTGATGCAATTCTCCGCCGTCCGCCGAGACGATGCCACACGCCTCCTGCCCACGGTGCTGCAACGCAAATAAGCCGAGCTGTGTCAGCGTCGAGGCTTCAGCGTGGCCGAAAATGCCAAAAATGCCGCATTCCTCATGAAATTTGTCGAGAACAATATCCATTCACATACCATTTTAAGACAAAGCCGCCGTAAGGTCATTCTTAGTATTAATATTCAGAAACAATTTTTCCGCATTGGGAAGATGGTCGTATTCGTCGGGCTCAACGATGCGGGTTTTCAGATTGTCAAAGATCAAGTTCAGCGGCGGCAGGAATCTGTGACCGGTAAATATTTCTTCAAGAGCCCTAAGCGCCTGTTGTGCTCGGTAAAACGCACATAATGGCTGCAGACGTCCATCGGTTTGTCGGGGCACAACTGCCTCCACTTCGCCATTCACAAAACCAGAGAGCAACCGCAACAATTCAGCCGATATGAACGGCAGATCGCACGCCAAAATAAACACCCATTCGCTTCGAGCGTTTACAAGAGCCGCGTCGATTCCGCTCCACACTCCGAGGCCCGGTTTCAGATCAGGGATAACCGGATGTACAAGCGAGGATAAGAGATCAGTTTTAAATTGGCCCTCACTGCTGACCACAAAAGTTATTCGACCCCGCGACAGCGCTTTTTCGATCATTTGAGCGGATCGAGTCGCAAGAGTTTTACCGCCGATATCGACGAAGGCTTTGTCCTCACCCAAACGAGATGATCTGCCTCCGATCAATATGAAAGAGTCGAGTTCCATCAGGACTCTCCCGAATATTCGCCATCGAATTCCCCTGCTAGCTCGTCCGTAGGCTGAATTGTGATTATCAGTGACTTTGAGGTAGGCGTCTTGCTTTTTTCGGCTACGCTTCCGAGCGGGACCAGCGGATTTGCTTCGGGAAAATACGCGGCGGCACAGCCCTTTGGGATCGGGTACGGCACGATGATAAATCTGTATGCGTGACGCTCAACGTTTTCAAAATGGCTGGTGAGGTCGACGACCTGGCCGGGTTTCAACCCAAGTTGGTTGATGTCGTCGGGATTGAGAAAGATCACACGCCTGCTTCCCTCTATGCCTCGATAGCGGTCATTCAAATCATAAATCGTCGTATTAAACTGATTATGCGAACGGATCGTCGTCAATAATAGTTGGCCTTTTCTTAAAACGATCTTTTCGATCCGATTTGCCGTGAACTGTGCCTTGCCGGTCTTTGTATTGAACTCTCCGTCACGCGGTGGATTCGGCAGATAAAATCCGCCGTCCTGACGGATCCGCTCATTATAGTTTTCGCAGCCGGGAACAACCCGCGAGATCGCGTCGCGAATGTTGTCGTAATTAGCAACCATTTTGCCCCAATCGACTGTTGTTCGTTCACCGAGAGTCGCTTTTGCAAGCTGGGCGACGATCCACGGCTCGCTTCGCAAGTTCT
>JBKJJR010000164.1:0-2724 GCA_046597835.1 Pyrinomonadaceae bacterium | reverse complement strand
CGGTCCCGCTTTTGTGGTGATAACGATCGATCCCGCGTTCAGGGCCGCTATGTCGCCCGCAAAATACGACGGCTTGATCGCCGCGTCAGGCGTTTGGCCAAAGACACCGGCAACCATGCCCAGGAACAGGCTTACAAATAGTGATTTAATGATAGGCAAATGCATTTATTTATAGTGGACCTCAAAAGTAATACGCAGCCTGAAAACTCAAGTTGCGTTACTCGTATTTAAGACGCTAATTTTGAGGTCAAAGTTCGACAATAAACTGTAAATCATTCCGAATCTGTTCGAAAGTGGTGGAGCATTTTAATAAAATGGCAGTTTTCGGTTAGAAAACTTAGTCATTCTGACAATTTGGCACAACGTCGCCTGCACTTCTCCGCGTGACCGCACCGCCCGTGAATGCACGAATCTCCACTTTCGCCGACGCCGCCTTTTTCAACCGAGAAAACGCCTGCTATAGAGTTGTCCATTTGGGAGCGGTGCGGCCCGTAAGTATCAATCCGATGCCGGTAGTAAAGACGACAAAAAGAGCCAACAGCCAAATATATGGAAGGGAAAGAAGTAGGGTCCAGACCATAACACCGATCAAAATCGCCAGCGTCTCGGAGCGGTTTCCTTCAGGAAGGAAATGCTTTTGGATCAGTTTACCAGCACTTACCTGCAGCGACACACGGCCAAAGACATAGCCAAGCATCAGTATCAACATTCCCATAAGTGCGAGTGTTGCACTCAAATAATTTGGAAGTATGATCGCTCCGCCGATTATCAGGCCGGAAATAAGCAAAAACGTGGCGGCTCCGATACCGCACATTTTTGGAGCCGACAATTGAAGGCGCGCGCCGGCGCGGCCGACGGCACCCGGAGCGACGGTCGTCATTACGATGGAAATGATAAACCAAAAAAGCGCCAAAATAATCCGCTGTGCCAAAAAACTCAGCGAGAGGTTAGGCGAAAAGATCTGCGTCGGATTTTGTCCAAAATTACGAAGTTCTTCTTCAAAGACGCCAAAGCTGACCGTTTCCCGTCCGGCCGCGCGGAGCGGATTCTCGCTTTCGGGCTTATAGGCTCCGCCAAAAACTATGATGTCGCCGCCGATGTACGCGTCCTTTTCTTGGATCACGTTGCCGCCGATAGTTGCCACGTCACCCTCGATGCGCCCCTTTACGATAACGTCGCCGCCGATGGCCAATACGCCTTTCGCCTGTTTATTGACGATAACCGATTTGCCGATGACATAGACTTCCTGCTCGGGAGCGTCATTAACCGTGACGGTCATTTGATCTTCCGAAGTTTCTATTTCGGGATGGGCAATAACGGCGATGCAGAATAACTGGAGGGCGCATAGAAACAGAACAATCCCCGTCAAACCGTGCTCAAGGTGCGGACGGTAAAATACAGTTTCGAACGAAAATTTCACCTTGTTAAATAAAACCGGAAATGATCAGGCTCGGCGCATTCGCAGCACTCTTCTCGAGATAAAAATTAGACAGCCGGCCGATGCAGCAGTCAAAACAACTGCGACTGCGAGATCGTAACGAAATTGAGCTGCAAAAGAACGCAAAATGATCGACACGCCGATAAATACAGAATAGATGAGATGCCCAAAGAAACTGCCCACGGCCACCACCTGTTCAAATGCAACGGTAAAACCGCGGAGCATGTGGCCCGCATCGGCTCCGGCCGCGAAAAAAACAAACAGAAAAAGCCCGGCACAGATGAACATTGCATTAAATTGTTCGCGTGGATGGCGAAGGCCCGTGACTGTGCTCTCTGCGTTGGCGATTATAGTCTTTATAAAATCTGCAGGAAGATCAAGATCATTTTCCTGCTTGAGACTTAGGTCAAGCTGACAAAGGAATTTTTTTTGCTGATTCAGTTCGTCGGCACAAGCGGAGCACTCGATGAAATGCTCATCAAGTTCGAGTTCGCGTGTCAAAGTGAGTTCGCCGTCGATATACGCCGCGATCTCATCCGAAGGACAGGTAAAATTGTCAGCCCGCATTACCATCAAACTCCTGTGAAACCTCTCGCGACAAACATTTCACGCATCATCTCGCGTGCCCGGAACAAGCGATTTTTTACTGTCCCTAAGGGCAGGCCGGTAACTTCGGCGATCTCGTCGTAGCTAAGATCGCGAGAATGCCGCAGCACGATGAGGTCGCGATACGCCGGCGGCAAGCATTTAACCACCGTATCGATCTCGTATCTCCATTCTTTTTGCTCGTGGTCCTGCTCGGGCGACGGGCGGCGGCTTTCGATCTGAAGTTGGTATGTGCCGTCGGCATTTTCCACCTCGAGGCTCTGCGGGCTGATCGGATTTCGCCGCATATGGTCTATCGCGGCATTGTGAGCGATGCGGTAAAGCCAGGTCGAGAATTTATATTCCGGACTGTATTTGCTTAGCGATTTATAGACTTTGATGAAAACTTCCTGCGTGACGTCGAGCGATGACTCGTAGTTACCCAGCATGCGAAAAACGTAACCCGTAATGGGCCGCTGGTATCGACGGATAAGTTCCTCAAACCCATCGACACGCCCATTGACCGCATCGACGATCAACTCGCCATCGGTGAGTTTTTTGAAGCCTTCGACTGCTATCGCCTGGATCGACATCGTTGGTTGAAACTACGGTAGTTTCAACGAAATTGTTTCAAAGTGCAAGGATTCAGGTAATAGATGACAAGTAACAGGTATCAAGTGGAAGCGGACAAGCAACCACCT
>JBKJJR010000122.1:0-5778 GCA_046597835.1 Pyrinomonadaceae bacterium | reverse complement strand
GGCGCCGCGCAGATTTTCATTTTCGATGGCGAAGTTGATGACGGCAATTTCGTCGTCAAGCGAGATCCAGCTCATCCATTGTTTTCCGCTGCCGATCACGCCACCGACACCGAGCTTGAATGGTGTCAGCATCGTTGCGAGAGCACCGCCATCCTTTGATAATACAATTCCGGTTCGCAATAGGACCGTGCGAATTCCCGCGTCCTCGGCACGGCGCGATTCGGCTTCCCATTCTTTTGAAACACCGGCGAGAAAATTATCGCCGATCGCGCTGGATTCCGTGACTTCCTCGTCGCCGCGTTCGCCGTAAAAGCCGATGGCGGACGCAGCAATCAGAACTTTCGGCCTCTGCTTTAACCTTGAGATCGCATCAACTACATTTCGCGTCCCAAGAACCCGGCTGTCGCGAATAGCCTTCTTCTTCTCGTCCGTCCAACGCAGGCCGCTGACACTCTCCCCGGCGAGGTGAACGACGGCGTCGATGCCTTCCAATTTGTCCGGGTCGGCAAAGCCGTCCTCGATACTCCATTGGATATGCCGGTCGTCCGTCGCTGCTTTTCTCGAAGCAAGTAAAAGATCATAGCCTTTCCCGGCAAATGATTCTTGCAACGCCTGCCCGATCAATCCGCTTGCACCCGTGATGAGGATCTTCATAACTACTTATTATGGCCGCGAAGATCGTTTTGGACAAAATCGACCATCAAGTTCATCTCGCGCTCGGTAAATTGATCGCGAAACGGAACCATTCCGTTGCCGCCGTTGGCGATATGGTTATAGATCTCGTAGTTAGTCTTGTATTTATGTTCGCCGTCCCGGATGTTGGGTGTGACACGGCCGTCGTCTAGGGTTTTTCCTTCGCCTTCGGGCCCGTGACAGATCGCACAATTTTGCCGGAAAAGAGATGCCTCGTACGATCTGCTACCAGCTATCGAGTAACGGGCAGGAGCAGTCGAGAGACAAGCAATGATAAAGAATCCAATTGCGAAAATTATAATGACGGATTTTATCGACTGCATACTTAGCTTTGATGTGCGTCCCAGGGATCTTTATCTATGCCACAGTGTGACACAAAGAGCGTCCCAGGAAATATTTGCCACGGAGGGCATAGAGAACACGGAGGAATTCAACGGATGCGTTGACCTCAAAACGAGCGTCCCTGAGAGGTTTGTAGGCTGTATCACGTTGTGACACAAAGCGCGTCCCAGGAAATATTTGCCACGGAGGGCATAGAGAACACGGAGGAACTCAACCGATGCTTTGACCTCAAAACGCGCGTCCCTGAGCGGTTTATTGGCTGTGACACATTGTGTCACGATGAGCGTCCCAGGAAATTTACTACAGAGATCACCGAGAAGACGGAAAAAAAACCATTTTCTCAAACTCAACGAAAAACAAATCAAGCCTTCTCTGCGAACTTTGTGTCCTCCGCGTTTAAATTCGGTGTGTCCCATAAAAATCCGTTAACAATTCCGAAATGCCACTCCGTGCGAATTTGACCCGTGATTCGCCCCGCACTTCACAGTAACTCGATGTCGAGCAATTTGAAATCCCAACTTTCCCGATTCGGCTCAACTTTCTTAAAAGGGCGTGACTTTCTCGATATGGTGTGATTTTCCCAATATGGCGTGATTTTCGCGATCGTTTCATATGAGAGACTGTCGACGAAAAATTCTTTCCGAGGCAAGCGAGAGCGTATCGCCATACTAAGGTGCCGGCGTACGCCGATCTTCGCGAAGGGCTCGCCGCATTATTTTTCCCGTCCCGCCAACCGGCAGCTCGGTACGAAACTCCACGTGTCGCGGATATTTGTTTGCGGCAAATTGTTCGCGGCACCATCCTATGAACTCATCGACAGTAAGCTCGTGTCCCTGTTTGAGAACGACAAACGCCTTTACCTCTTCGCCGAGCCGTTCGCACGGAACGCCGATGACTGCGCATAGTGAAACTGCGGGATGCGTGATTATGACCTCCTCGAGTTCACGCGGATAAATGCTATAACCGCCACGGAGTATCATGTCTTTTTTGCGGTCAACGATGGCGAGATAGCCTTCGTCGTCCATGATGCCGATGTCGCCGGTGTGAAACCAGCCGCTGCGAAAGGCTTCGGCTGTTGCTTCGGGGCGTTTGTAGTAACCCTTCATCACATTTGGTCCGCGAATGACGACCTCGCCGCGTTCGCCTCTTGCGACTTCCTTATCGTCATCGTCAAAACACTTGATCTCGACACCAAAGATTGGCTGCCCGACGGTTCCTGGTTTTGAAGGCCTTTCAATATGATTAAATGTTGCGAGCGGCGACGTCTCCGAGAGGCCATAACCTTCATATATACGAACACCGAATTTCTCGTGAAATCTCTTCAACAACTCTACAGGCATCGGAGCTCCGCCTGAGGTGAAGACCTTTATGTTTTCGGCGATCGGACTCACGTCGTAATCGTTCTCGTCAACATATTTGAGCAGAGCCCAATACATCGTCGGCACACCGATCCAAAAATTCACTTTCTCCTCCATCATTGCGTCGAGAGCGGCTTTTGCGTCAAATCGCGGGAGCAGAACAATGCGGCAGCCGCCGTAGAGTTTTGTGTTCATCTGCACGGTCTGACCCGTCGTGTGAAACAAAGGCAGCGTAATGAGACAAGTTTTCTGAGAACCTTCCGTAAAATCCAATGCCGGCACATGAGTCGCCCAAGTGGTCGTGACGTTGCTCATCAGATTCATGTGCGTTAACTCGGCGCCCTTTGGCTGGCCGGTCGTTCCGGAGGTGTAAAGGATCGCGCAGGTGTCATCGGGAGCAGTCGGGAAGATATTAAAGGCATCGCTTTGGTGCTCCGTTAATTGTGCGAGAGTATTGAATTCCGCAAAAGGACATGGCGTTTCCGCGTCGCTCGTAATGATAACCAGGTCGCTGCACGACGGAACTTGGTCAAACGCCTCCCGCACGTTCGTCGCCATCGGCAAATGCGGCACGTCTTGAAATACAAAGACAGCTTTGGCGTCGGAATCCGACAGATAATATGCGATCTCACGCGGCTTCGACAGAACGCTCAGCGGCACCACGACTGCCCCGGCCTTCATTATTCCGTAATAAACCGCAGGAAAGCACGGCAGGTTTGGACACAACAGCGCAACTTTATCGCCGTGGCCTATGCCCATTTCGACAAGGACATTCGCGATACGGTTCGACCATTTGTCGAGCTCTCCAAATGTCACGCGAACACTCTCCCAAACGACCGCCTCATTCTGCGGAGTAAGCCGCGCATGATGCGAGATTATCGACGCCAGATTTAATGTTGTTACGCTCGATCGCATGCCTGAATAACCCACAAGACCATGATCCTTCTTCACTTAACTAGATATTTTTTGACGAAAGCCATTTTATTTTCTACACTTGGCGTGTTCAAGTTCATTTTATCAAAGACATAAATTGTTTCGTCAATGGAGGTTCGCCGAATGAGAAAAGGTATGACCGGATGTTCACTTATTTTTGCTTTTGTAATTATTGCAGCCTGCACCTCTTTGGTTTTTGGCGACGGTGAATTTACGGGCCAATTTGAGACTAAATTGTTAACAAATCCCGAGTCGGCATCGCGTATCATCTTCAAATCAGTGACAATCGATAAGCTCAAGGGAAAGATATCTATCGGTGAGGAGGCCCACCTTGCTGCGGCCCGATTAACTGACCCGCGCACACAGAACAATTCTATCCTTGCCTTGCTGGTTGAAGAAAGAGGCGAAGATCCTTATTTATTTATTGATCTTAACGGGGATAACAATTTGAATGACGACGAGAAATTGGTTCTAAAGCGTGAGAAAGAAAACAATCCATATCTGTGGAATGCTGTCGCGGACATCAAACTCACTGATGGGCAGTTCAAATCCATACCGATATTCCTTAAGTATTATAAATCGGTCCGTTATGAAAAAATGGGGCCTGATGATCGGTTCATGGAGCAAACAACCGAGGTAATGGTTCGTGCTCATGTGAATATAAACGGGAAAGATGTGCTTCTGCAATATGCTTACGACGCCGATAAAAAGAAAATCGACCCGTTTAACGGATGGCTCGGCGTCGATGCTGACGGAAATGGCGAGGTGGACATACATGATGTTTCGCCCGAGTCAACAAAAGCGAATGACGAAACTGTGATATTCCGGGCCGGTGACGTTTATGTTTCCACAAAGAAAGCCGACGTCGGCAAAAATCAGGTAATCGTCAAACAGAATCAGGCAAAGGACTATAAACGGGCTGAGTTGTGGACAGGCAAAGAATTTCCTCAATTTACATTTACGGATTTTGACGGAAAGAAACGCAACTTTAGCGAATTTCGCGGCAAATATGTCTTGCTGGACATTTGGGGATTTTGGTGTCCCGCATGTCGCGACGAGTTGCCGTATTTGCGAGAGGCTAATAAACGTTTTCAATCGCGCGGTCTCGTCGTTCTTGGACTGAACACCGACGAAGACTACTCAATAGACTCCATGAAAAGCGGGCTGAATAAGGCCGGGATGAATTGGACGCACGCCCAATTTCAAAGCATTGTGGCTTTTATGCGGTCAAATTTACGAATACATTCCTTTCCCACCACATTTTTGATTTCTCCGGAAGGCAAGATCCTTTCAATGAATCGCACCGAAGCGAACGAGCAAAGCCTCAGGGGCCGTAGTCTGCTCGAAACTCTGGATGATCTGCTGCCTGCGATCTAAATTCCGATTCAGGATCGATAAAGGACGAGGCGAATATGGTGTCCTCGTTTTTCTGCACAGAATGGACGCGCCATTTATCAATAGGCGCGGGAAAATCAGTGCGAAAGTGACCGCCGCGTGATTCTTCGCGCCACAGGGCGGCTGTGGCGACGAGCTTTGCGAGCGTCACAAAATTCCGCGACGAAACGCTCAAATTTGCGGACGAGATCTGCCCAAATTCCTTTAATGCACGGACAAGTGAATCGTGGTCGCGAAGAATTCCGACACGTTCCCACATTACGCGTTTGATACGTTTTTTTACTGCCGTCGAAATTCCAGATTCCAGATTCCAGCTTCCAGATTGTTCATCCTTAATTTGTGATTTGAAATTTGGAATTTGGAATTTGGACTTATCATTCGCCGCGGCCGCGCCTGCTCTTGCACCAAACACCAACCCTTCGAGCAGGGAATTTGAAGCAAGCCGGTTTGCTCCATGAACACCTGTGCATGACACCTCGCCAGCAGCGTAAAGTCCCGCCAATGTACTACGGCCCCACATATCGGTCCGGATGCCGCCCATGCAATAGTGCGAGGCGGGCGAGACCGGAAGCATGTCGGATGCAATATCGAGGCCGTAGAATTTGCAGGTTTCATATATCTTTGGGAAGCGTTCTTTCAGAAAGTTTTTATCCAAAGCTGTCATGTCAAGAAACACATTTCGCGTTCCCGTCCGGCGCATTTCGGCGACGATCGAGCGTGAAACGATGTCTCGCGGAGCTAATTCAGCGCGTTCGTCATAACGCGCCATAAACCGCTCGCCGTATTTATTTTTTAGGATGCCGCCTTCCCCACGCATTGCCTCGGACAGCAAAAATCGCGGAGCATTTTCAAGATCCAGTGCAGTCGGGTGAAACTGGATAAATTCCATATCTGCCATTTCCGCGCCGGCAAAATACGCCATCGCCATTCCGTCGCCCGTTGCTACCACCGGATTTGTCGTATGCAAATACAATTGCCCCGCGCCGCCCGTGCACATGATCACCGCCTTTGCATAGATCTCACGCGGCGCCCGTAAAACGGGGTCGAGAAACCGGAC
>JBKJJR010000135.1:0-4775 GCA_046597835.1 Pyrinomonadaceae bacterium | reverse complement strand
AACTCAATAGACTTGGAGAGTTATGGGACTGAAAAGCAGATCAGATATTCGGCAAGGTGTTCACAGCCGCATTCGTAAGAAAGTTCGCGGCTCGGCAGAAAGGCCGAGGCTTGCGGTTTTCCGCAGCCTGAATCACATTTATGCGCAGGTGATCGACGACCGCAGCGGAAAAACGCTGGCGACCGCGTCAACGACTGAAAAAACGCTTGGCCAAAAGACGGGCGGCAATGTAGAAGCCGCGAAGGTCGTTGGCATAGCGATTGCTGAACGAGCAGTGGCAGCAGGAATTTCGAGCGTGGTTTTCGACCGTGGCGGTTATTTGTACCATGGCCGCGTTAAGGCCCTAATCGACGCTACCCGCGAGGCCGGGCTAAACAAGCACGAGGCAGCTGCAAAAGAACCAGATCAGGAAAGTAATGAAAAATAAACAAAAAATTTCTCCGGGCGGCTTGCTGCTGAAGGACCAGCTTATTTCGATCAATCGCGTAACCAAGGTCGTTAAGGGCGGTAAGAATATGTCGTTCGCCGCGCTGGTCGTCGTCGGTGATGAGGCTGGACACGTTGGTTTTGGCACAGGCAAAGCAAAGGAAGTTCCGAACGCGATCAAAAAAGCGGTCGAGGCGGCAAAAAATAATCTTATCCGCGTGCCGCTGATCAGCGGGACATTGCCGCACGAGATGATCGGTGAATATGGAGCAGGCCGCGTTTTGCTTAAGCCTGCGGCTGAAGGAACGGGCGTTATTGCGGGCGGTGCGGTTCGTGCGGTTCTGCAATCGCTTGGCGTCCACAACGTCCGAACTAAGATCCTCGGATCGAACAACGCTCACAATGTCATTCGCGCGACATTTAATGGGTTGCTCAGAATGAAGGACCCGATCGACGTCGCACGACTTCGCGGTAAGCAAGTAGAGGAACTAGTTTAAGAGTTTTTCGAGTTCCGTGAGTTCATTGAGTTCCTGTTGCTCAACGAACTCAATAAACTCTACCAACTCAATAAACTTAGGAAGTTATGGCAAAGAAAGAAGAAAAATCAAGCAGCGGAAAGATCAATATCCAGTATTACCGGAGCATGATTGGGTACGCAAAAAAACAAAAGGAGATCGTAAAGAGTTTGGGCATTACAAAGCTCAACCAGACGGTCTCACATCCGGATTCGCCCGGAGCACGCGGCATCGTTGCAAAAGTGCCGCATTTGCTTAGGATCGTCGATTAGTCCTTTGTCGTTTGTCCTTTGTCATTGAAGGGCAGCGGCTAAGGATAAATGACCAATGACGAAGGACAAACGAAATGGTTTTATCACTAAACAATTTACATCCGGCAAAAGGCTCGACGCATAAGAAAAAGCGTATCGGCCGCGGGCCCGGTTCGGGAACCGGCAAGACTGCCGGTAAAGGGCACAAAGGCCAGAAGTCGCGTTCGGGTTACAGCAGCAAACGTGGTTTCGAGGGCGGACAGATGCCTTTGCAGCGACGCCTGCCGAAGCGCGGATTTACCAACATTTTTAAAAAAGAGTGGATCGAGATCAGTCTGGCCAAGATCGAAGAGAATTTCAAGGCAGGTGACGAGATCACGCCTGAAATTCTTCACGAGCGCGGTTTGATCAAAAAAGCCAAGCACGATCTCGTGATTCTCGGAACCGGTGAGGTTTCCAAATCGTTAAAGATATCGTCGCATCGTTTCACAAAGACCGCTAAGGACAAGATCGAAAAAGCGGGCGGCACGGCAACGGTTATTGTAAAAGTTGCACAAGTCGCGGCTTAGGTAGTCGTCAGTAGCCGGTTGTCGGTTGTCAGCAAACCTGATGAACAAGATCTGACAACCGACAACCGACAACCGACAACGCACAACTATATGGAGAAGTTTTTTAGCGCCGTACAAAACATGTTCAAGATCCCCGAGCTGCGCAGGCGCATCTTGTTTACTCTCGGGCTTCTTGCGGTTTATCGTTTGGGTGCGCACGTTCAGGCTCCCGGCATTAATAAGGCTCAGCTTGAGCGGGTTTGGGGCGAGGTTGCGGGTACGCTGCTGGGCGTTCTCGACCTGTTTTCCGGCGGTAATTTTCGCACGATCTCCGTCTTTGCGCTCGGTGTGACGCCCTATATTACCGCGTCGATCATTATGCAGCTTCTTCCGGTGCTGTCGCCGACGATGAAGAAGATTCAGGAAGAAGGCGAGGTCGGGCGGCAGAAAATGAACCAATGGACGCGGTATTCGACCGTCGTTCTATGCGCCGTGCAGACGTTCTTTGTTGCGACCTGGCTTTCACGGAATCAGATTATTCCCGAAACATGGTGGGCGACATCGATGATCGTTATTACACTGACTACGGGAACGATCTTTGTCATGTGGCTCGGCGAGCAGATCACCGAACGCGGAGTCGGCAACGGAATATCACTGCTTATCTTTGCTGGGATCGTTATTGGGCTGCCGCAGGGGCTTATGCAGATCTCGGCACGCGTTAGCTCGGGTGACCCGCTGCAGCTTGTCGGGGTTATCTTCCTCGTCGTCGTGCTTGTCGCTTTGATCGCCCTTATCGTGTATGTCGAATCGGCGAGGCGCAATATTGCTATTAGCTACGCCAGCCGGCGGGTCGGAAATCAGACGTTTCGCGGCCAGGAAACAAGCCTGCCGCTCAAGATCAATATGGGCGGCGTTATCCCTGTGATCTTTGCGTCTTCGGTTTTGGCGATGCCGCAGACTTTGTTCTCGGCGTTTCCGCCTGACCCTAACGCCCCTGATACGGCGTGGGCGAAAGTCCATGCTTTCTTTCAGCAGTTTCACGGGGGAGATCCGTATTACGAACTGGTCTTTTTAACGCTCATCGTTGTCTTTACATTCTTTTACATCACGATCATTTTCAACACTGACGAAGTTGCCGACAACCTGCGAAAGCATGGCGGGTTCATTGCCGGCATCCGTCCCGGTGCTTCAACGGCCGATTATTTGAATGGGATCTTGACACGGCTGACGACCGTGGGTGCGTTGTATTTGGCGTTCGTAGCGTTCGCTCCGCAGCTTCTTTTGAGCGGTTTTAAGGTCGCTCGACTTCCATTCATTGGAGCAGGCTTGGATAATTTGCTGACCTCGACGCCCGGGCTTAGCTGGATACCGACCGGCTTGGGATACCAGTTTTACTTCGGCGGCACATCGCTGCTCATTCTAGTGGGCGTCGCGATGGACACGGTCTCACAGATCGAGGCACAGCTTGTGATGCGTAATTACGAGGGATTCCTCGGCGCCGGTTCGCGACTGCGCGGACGCAGGTCTTAAGATTTTTTCACCACAGAGGACACAGAGATCACAGAGAGATTTTGTTTTCTCTGTGCACTTTGTGTCCTCTGTGGTAAATAGTTTTGATGGATAAGATAATTGTATTGATAGGTGCGCCGGGTGCCGGAAAGGGAACGCAGGCGAGACTTTTGCAGGAGCGCCGGTCCATTCCACAAATTTCGACGGGCGATATGTTTCGCGAGATGAAAACGCTCGACACGCCGCTCGCCAAAGAAGTTCAGGAGATCATGGCTTCCGGAAAGCTGGTCTCGGATGAAATTACTTATCGCATTGTCCGCGAACGGACTTCCAGAGACGATTGCCGCGACACGTTTCTCCTGGACGGTTATCCGAGAACCGCGGTTCAGGCCGAGCAGTTAGAAGAGCTTGCCGCCGAGCAAGGCAAGGAAATTCAGGCAATCGAGGTCGATGTTCCGCGGGACGAATTGCTCAAAAGATTGACGGGGCGCAGGAGTTGTCCGGTTTGCGGTGAGATATACAATATATACTCCAAGCCGCCCAAGGTTGATGGTTTTTGCGACGCTCACCCGGACGCGGCGCTCGGCCATCGAACCGATGATTCGGAAGGGAGGGTTAAAGTTCGGCTCGACACTTACGATGAACTGACCAAGCCGCTTCTCGAATATTACGAGCGTTCTGGCTGCCTCCAAAAAGTGGACGGCACAGGCGCGATCGAAGATATTTATCGCGAGATTGAACCTTTAGTTTTAGGAGATTAACCACAGAGAGCACAGAGTTCACAGAGTAAAATTTATGGTTGGTTCTCTGCGAACTCTGTGCTCTCTGTGGTGAAAATTCTTATAAGAAATAATGATAATCGCAAAGTCCGCAAAAGATCTTGATAAGATGCGAGCCGTCGGCGAATTGATCGCCGAGGTTCGCGAATCTTTGCGGGCTATGGTCGCACCGGGCATCTCGACGATGGAGCTTAATGACGCTGCCGATAAGATGATCCGCGATGCCGGAGCGATACCGACATTTATTGGCTATCATGGTTTTCCATACGCTATTTGCGCTTCCGTCAATGATGAGATCGTTCACGGTTTTTCAAAGAAAGATCCGCTTAAGGAAGGCGACATAGTTTCGCTTGACATGGCGGCGACGTATCACGGTTTTGTCGGAGATACTGCGATGACCGTACCCGTCGGCGAGATCACCGAAGAATTGAAGAAGCTGATTAGCGTTACAGAGGAATGTCTTGAACTCGGGATTCAGGCTTGCTGCGTCAATAACCGCGTCGGCGATATCGGTTGGGCGGTTCAGCAGCACGGTGAAAAGTTTGGATACGGGATCGTCCGCGACTACACGGGACACGGCATCGGCCGTCAAATGCACGAATCGCCGCAAATACCGAATTACGGGCGTCAGGGAACAAAGGAACGCATTCGGGCTGGTTATTGCTTTGCGATCGAGCCGATGCTCAATCTCGGAACCGCTGAGACGCGGACTTTGAGCGACAAATGGACGGTGGTGACATTAGACGG
>JBKJJR010000365.1:0-8140 GCA_046597835.1 Pyrinomonadaceae bacterium | reverse complement strand
GCCCAGTTTCTTTACGAGCGTAGGCGAAAGCAAAACACGCCGAAGTATCCAGCCATATTTTTGATACGTCGCTATGATCTCGGCGATCGCGGAAGCATCGATCATTTTCTCTCGGTGTGAATTTTGTTGGTTGGGGGAGCCATGTTCGTAATCGGTATCGGTGAGTTTGAATTCGAGTTAAAAAGGTTCGACACGTTCGAATTTGCCTGGGCGTTAGCCGCTTCCTTTTGGCGCCGGTCGAGGCCGGGCCCCGGCGATTTGAACGTTCCCGCAAACATTTCACCGACTGCGAGTTTCCACGCACCGTCCTCTTTAATAAATGGTAAGTCTTCCCATTTGCTGTCCCTGGAATTCCAGACTTCCAGTGCTCCTGTCTCGCCGCTTATTCGTTCGTCCCGCATCGTCGGCAAAGTTTCAGAGAACGTCGTCGCCGTAAAGCCGTTTTCATAGACCTTTTCGACGGGAGTGCCATTGCGCCCCGAGGCCATTAAACCGAATTCGATCGTTTTTTTGGTAAGCTGTTTTTTAATCGTTTCGACGTTCTTACTTTTAACAGCGGCGTAGAGCAGCTTGTATGCTTCGGCAGGTGTAGCTCCGCCCGACACACCATTGCATGCAAACACAAAACCAATTAAAAAAAGAACGGCGAGTAATAAAAAAATCTTCAGCATAAGTACAAAGCTTCGTTCATCGAACAGCTATTTGAGTATATTACCCAGCCACCTAAAAGCAAATTTTTGCAATGCCGTCGGAATTTACTAAATTGACCGACTGTCCTATCATCAAAGCGTTGATTAGCTAACCTCGAAAAAAAATGAAAACTTGCCCTGCTTGTCAGACTCAATATACCGATGACACGCTGCAATTCTGCCTTCAGGACGGAACGCGGCTGATGTTTGCGCGTGAAGCGGACACGCCGACTGTTGTTTTGAAAGAGCCGGCGTGGCAGCTAAGCCAGGCGACACATGTCGCCGCGACCCAACCCAAGAAAGCAGGATCAAAAATGGCTATCGTTGTCGCCGCGACTGTTCTGGTAATGTTGGTGCTGTTTGGAGCGGCAGGCGTGGGAGCATGGCTTTATTTCAGAAATCCACAGACCGAAATCGTAAAAAACACCGCACATATCGCGAACATCCCAACCCTAAATCCGCCTGCAAGCACCGTGTTGCCTTTGACACCCAAACTTTCGCCATCGGCAACTCCATTTGCAACTTCCGGCACAGTAAATCCAAGGTCCGCCGGCGATGATGCTCAGATAAAAGACGAAATTTCGCGGAAGATCTATGATTGGAAGACACTAACCGAGTCGAAGAATATGAGCGGCCTTCGATCTGTCTACGCTCCCACGCTAAATTTCTATTACACAAAACGAAATGTCAGTTTGATTAACGTAATCGCAGATAAAGAACGGGCATTCAGCAAATACAACTCGATAAGGATAAACCTATCGGTAAAAAGCGTCACGTCCGATGTTTCAGGAGATATTGCGACCGCGATTTTCGAAAAGGACTGGACGTTCGAGGGAATAAAACCCTTTTGCGGCAGGATCAGAAGTGAAATGCAGTTACGCAGGATAAACGGTGTCTGGCTGATCGTCGGAGAACGCGATGTGCCAGGCACGTTTCGACGGACTTGTTGAGCATTTACTGTTGTTTCCATTAAACACGATGAGAGCATTGAGATTTACCGGAAACCGGCTTGAGTTGGCTGAAATCCCGACGCCAAATGATGTCTCAGAGGCGGTAGTGCGAGTGGTCAAGTCCGGCATTTGTAATACCGATCTTGAGATTGTTCTCGGTTATGCAGGGTTTGAGGGAACGCTGGGACATGAGTTTGTAGGTGTCGTGGAAAGAGTGCCTGACCGGCCGGAAATAGGCGGGAAGCGTGTGGTCGGCGAGATAAATGCCGGTTGCGGGGTGTGCGAACGATGCGGTACGGGCGATCAGCGGCATTGCCCGGAGCGCACTGTACTCGGCATTGTCGGGCGTGATGGCGCCCATGCTGAATTTCTACAGTTGCCTTCGCGAAACCTAATTGTGGTTCCGGACAATGTGCCCAACGAACAAGCCGTATTTGCCGAACCGCTCGCCGCTGCTTACGCCATCACCGAACAAATCGAGATACGTCCCGAGACTGAGGTTGCTGTTATAGGCGACGGTAAACTTGGATTGCTTTGTGCAATGAGTTTGGTGCTAAAGTCGCAGAAAGTCACTGTCATTGGCAAACATGCGGCAAAGATCGCAATTGCCGAAAAAAGCCGCGTCGAAGGCGTTTTACTCAAGAATGTGACGCCGGCGATGTCGAGTAGATTTGACGTTGTTGTCGAAGCGAGCGGTTCGGAAACGGGATTTGCGACAGCGCTCGATATTGTCAAACCCCGCGGAAAGATCGTTCTCAAATCCACATTTCACAGAACTCCAGCCTGGGCGGCGTCGAGGGTTGTCGTCGATGAGATCACCATCGTCGGTTCACGCTGCGGGCGGATGGCACCGGCTCTCGATATGCTCGATCGGGGTGCGATAAAGGTGGACGATCTGATAGACAAAGAAATGCCGCTCTCACAAGGAGTCGCTGCGTTTGCGTATGCGTCCGAAAAAAACGTTTTGAAGGTGCTAATCTCACCGTGAAACTATCCACTTGTAACTGTCCACTACCCACTGAAGGAAACCGTTTAATTTGGCGTATTGTGGATTTTTGAATCATAATTGCTGCGATTTGTTATAATACGGTTTAACCGCATATCGATCATGTAGGAGCCTCCAGGCGATGTTCAAACGAAATAAGTTACCGCAATCCGTCAAGCACAAGATATTCTTCCTTCTTTCATTCGTGTTGGCACTTGCCGCTGGCGATATAAACGCTCAGCCTGACAGAACCAGAACATTTGCGGACATAGCAAAAAAGGTCGGTCCGGCCGTCGTCAGCATTGATACAAAGAGCAAGATCAACCAGGCAACCGCTAAGGAAACGACTCAGCCTGGCGATTCCGACGACATAATGGATTTCTTTCGCCGTCAACTGCCGCAGCGCCCGGTCTATGCGGTCGGGAGCGGTTTTATTGTCGATAAGCGCGGCTACATTGTTACAAATTCCCATGTGATCGATGAAGCTGAGCGGATCACCGTAAAGCTCGATACGGGCGAGGAATTTAACGCGACAGTAGTTGGCACGGACGGCAGGGAAGAGACTGATCTCGCGATACTGAAAATAGATGTGCGGCGCGATCTGCCGTTCCTCAAGTTCGGCGATTCGGATAAGGCTGAGGTCGGCGATTGGGTGTTGGCGATCGGTTCGCCGTTCGGCCTGTCAAAATCGGTTTCGGCCGGGATCATCTCGCAGACGAGGCGTGAAACCCCAAACTCCTCGGCATTCCAAAAGTTCATCCAGACAGATGCCGTTATCAATCCCGGCAATTCCGGCGGCCCGCTCGTCAACATGGACGGCGACGTGATCGGCGTCAATTCACAGATAGCGACCGGCACGGGTGAATACAGTGGCGTCGGATTTGCTTTGCCGTCAAATGAGTCGGCGAATGTTTACGAGCAGATCGTCAAAAGCGGCAAGGTCAGACGGGGATATTTGGGAGCATTTCTTGATTCGGTCAAGACCGAGTTCGCACGTGTTTACGGCATGAGCGAGGCCAAAGGCGCGATCGTGACTGACATAAGGGGTAAGCAAAGCCCAGTAGCGACAGCCGGATTGCAGATCGGCGACATCATTATCGAGTTTAACGGCCAAAAGGTCGAAAACGCTAGCGACCTCATCTCGAAGGTCGCCGGGGCGCGGCCTGATCAGGCAGTTGCACTCGTTTATTTGCGTGAGGCGGGAGCCGTTCTCGTTCGCAACGCGGCCTCGATCAAACTAGGAGAACGCCCATCGCGCGATCGTGCCGCCAATGACATCAACCGCCCGACGCCGCCGACAAATGATGTGAAGGCTGAACAAAAGCCCTTTGGTCTGACATTGATCGAGCTGACACCAATACTCGCAGCCAAATACAAGCTGGACGGGCTAAAAGGCCTCGTCGTGAAAGAGGTCAACCCCACGAGTTTTATTGCAGACGTTAGAAATTCGCTTGGCCGTGTTGCCCTTAGCGAAGGCGATCTTATCCAGCGCATCAACCGTGTCTCAGTCACCGATCTGAATGCGTTCATCGATACGGTATCGAAATTAAAGGTCGGCGACGCCACCGTCCTCCACGTCAAGGCGTACAATCCGCAAATCCAGGCCGTGCAGTTGAAGATCGTGCAGTTTACTGTCAGATAAATAGTCCAAAGTCTAAAGTCCAATGTCCAAAGTTGTGCATTTGAAAGTGCCGACTTTGGACTTTGGGCATTAGACCTTAAACTTAAAGTTTATGGCAAAAGCAAAAATGGCAAAAATTAAACGATCGGCGAAGCCGTCGGTCAGGAAATATCACAATTACATCGGCGGCGAGTGGGTCAAATCTTCGTCGGGCGAGTGGTTCGACAATGTAAATCCTGCGGATACGTCGGATATTGTTGGGCGATTTCCGGCGTCGAATGAAGACGACGTAAACGCGGCCGTCGAAGCGGCGAAAAAGGCCGCGACACGATGGCGGCGGACTCCGGCGCCGAAACGTGCCGAGATCTTATTCACGCTTGGTGAGATACTTCGCAAAAATAAGGACGAGTTTACGCACCAGATGACCCGCGAAATGGGGAAGGTGCTCAAGGAAGCCGGCGGCGATGTCCAGGAAGCGATCGACTGCACCTACTACACCGCCGGCGAAGGCCGCCGTCTGCACGGCTTCACAACGCCTGCCGAAATGCCGAATAAATTCGCGATGTGCGTTCGCCAGCCGGTCGGCATCTGTGGCCTGATAACGCCGTTCAATTTCCCGATGGCAATCCCGTCTTGGAAGCTCATTCCGGCGCTCGTTTGCGGCAACACAGTCGTCATCAAATCGGGCGAAGACGTGCCGCTTTCGACAATTAACCTCATCAAATCCTGCGAAGAAGCCGGTATTCCAAAGGGTGTCGTCAACGTCGTCAACGGCTTTGGCGAACCGGGTGCTGCTCTCGTTAATCACAAAGATGTGCGGCTTATCTCGTTTACCGGATCAACCTCGACCGGACGTCTCATCGCCGAGGCGTGTGCCCGCGACAACAAGATCGTCAGCCTTGAGATGGGCGGCAAGAACGCCATCATCGTGATGGATGACGCCGACGTGGACAACGCTGTCGAAGGCTCGCTGTGGGGAGCATTTGGCACGAGCGGACAGCGATGCACCGCTTCGTCGCGTCTAGTCGTGCATAAAAAGGTGTACAAGAAATTCTGCGAAAAGCTCGTCGAAAAGGTTAAAAAACTACGCGTCGGCAATGGTCTTGATCCAAAGACCGAAGTTGGGCCGGTCATCAACCAGCAGGCGATGGATAAGATCCTCGGCTACATCGAAATCGGCAAAAATCATGACAAAGCTACTCTCGCGTGCGGCGGCAAACGCCTGATAAAAGGCGACTATGCAAAAGGCTATTTCATCGAGCCCACAGTGTTCACCAACGTCAGTCCAAAGATGCGAATCGGCCAAGAAGAGATCTTTGGCCCGGTGACGTGCGTCATTCCGTTCTCGACGCTCGACGAGGCTATCGACATCGTCAACGGAGTCGCATACGGCCTCTCGTCGGCAATCTATACGCAGGACGTCAATCACGCGTTCTATGCGATGCAGGAGCTTTACACAGGCATTTGCTACGTCAACTCCGCGACGATCGGCGCCGAAGTTCACCTGCCGTTCGGCGGAACAAAGAACACCGGCAACGGCCACCGCGAAGCCGGCACGCAAGTCCTCGACATCTTCAGCGAATGGAAGTCGCTATACATCGATTACTCCGGCAAACTCCAAAAAGCGCAGATCGATGCGGTCGAGATCTAAGGAGCCAAGCCGAGACGAGCAGCTTCTCGTGATAGCGCCTTGTCTCGGCTCCAAACGGTCGCTTGCGCCAACATCGCGGATGCTATGATATGCACGTCGATGGCTCCGAGGCCTACACCGTAAAGAGTTTTGTTTGAGATCAGCGAAAGGACTTCGGCATGTGTAGCCACCGGAGCCGACCGCAACTCATGCAAGAGAGCAGTGATCTCTTGACGATCTCGCAAATGCCCACAAGCTATTTCTTCAATTACAAGTGGATGTGTAAGCACCGTTCCACTTTCCAAAAGGTGTAGAAGGCGTGCGTCGGAATGTCGTAGATGGTCGATCCAGACGGACGTGTCAACGAGTATCATAACGTCGTCTCCGGCCAGCCGTCGCTTTCGGGTCCGATCCGCCCAGCGCGATCAATCGTTCACGGGCTTTCTTTTCAATCAGAGCTTGTAAACCAGCGTGGATCAAAGCGGTCTTCTCCTTGATGCCGGTCATTTCAACGGCTTGCTTTAGCACTTCGTCTTTGATTATGATTGTAGTTCTCATACATATAAGTATGCATGAATGATATGCATATGTCAATTTTCGCCGCCCGGGTCAAATGCTAAAGGTTGAGATTGAGAGTAGGCCAATCTACAATCTACTTAATAAATCATGACTATCGACAGGGCACGGGAAATACTCAAACACCGCTTCGGCTTCGATTCGTTTCGGATGAATCAGGAAGCGGCGATCGCGGCTCTTCTAGCCGGAAAGGATTGCGTCGTGTTGATGCCGACGGGCGGCGGCAAGTCGTTCTGCTATCAGATACCGGCGTTGCTGTTCGGCGGGATAACTATAGTCATTTCGCCGCTGATCGCACTGATGAAAGATCAGGTGGATGCCCTGAAAGCGAACGGTATCGAAGCTGCATTTCTCAATTCCACTCAAACTGCCGCCGAGCAGGTCGAAGTTTTTCGCGATGTTCGCAACGGCAAACTCAAACTGCTATACGTCGCTCCCGAACGGCTTTTGCAAAGCGGAGATCAGTTCCTCGATTTTCTGCGCGGCATTAATATCTCTCTGTTCGCGATCGACGAAGCTCATTGCATCTCAAGCTGGGGGCACGATTTCCGCCCCGAATATCTGCGCCTCGCGGCCCTCAAAGCCGCGTTTCCCAATATCCCGCTGATCGCATTAACCGCTACCGCCGATAAGTTGGTCCGCAACGATATCGTCGAACGGCTGAACATCAGAAATGCGGAACTTTTTGTTTCTAGTTTTAACCGGCCAAACATCTATTACGCCGTAGAGCCAAAGCGGAAATCCTACGATCAATTGCTCGATTATCTTGAGAAACGAAAGGACGAGAGCGGCATCATCTATTGTCTGAGCCGCAGCTCTGTCGATTCGCTGGCCGCTGATCTTCGCGACGAAGGCTTTAGTGCATTGTCATATCACGCCGGGTTAGATAGACAGACTCGCGAAAAGCATCAGGAATCCTTCCTAAAAGATGAGACAAAGATCGTCGTGGCAACAATCGCGTTTGGAATGGGCATCGATAAATCGAATGTGCGTTTTGTCGTCCACATGGACCTGCCCAAAAATGTCGAGAGCTATTACCAGGAAACCGGCCGAGCGGGCCGCGACGGTTTGCAGAGCGATGCCTTGCTGTTTTTTAGCTGGGCGGATGTTATCAAATTAAAAGGCTTTGCCGAGGTCGAAGGCAACGCCGAACAGTCGAGGATCATGCTCAAAAAGCTCGATCTGATGGGTAAATTTGGCGATCTGACAACATGCCGCCGGAGATTTTTGCTCAACTATTTTTCTGAAACGATGACTGACGATTGCGACAATTGCGACAACTGCACAACCGTCGTCGAAAGATTTGACGGCACGGTGATCGCGCAAAAGGCTTTGAGTGCAGTTTATAGAACCGGCCAGCGTTTCGGCATGAGCTATTTGATCGATTTCCTACGAGGCTCGAAAAGCGAAAAGATCCGGGACGAGCATAAAAACATTAAAACCTACGGCGTCGGGGCCGATATCTCGAAGGATAATTGGTTCAATTATTTCAAGGATCTGATAGCTCAAGGCTATCTCGCTCAGACCGAGGGCGAGTATCCGATCGTCGTCCTTACCGACATGAGCATGGACGTGTCTTGTCCTGAAATAGGTTTACAGTAAAATGGGACAAAATGGGACAAGAAAAGAAGAGAAAAGAGGCAGTAGAAGAGTATCTGAAAGGTGGTGTATCGCTGCGGGAATTGAGTG
>JBKJJR010000165.1:0-2841 GCA_046597835.1 Pyrinomonadaceae bacterium | reverse complement strand
AAAGGTAATTGACCGGTAATTCACGAAATATCCTCCACAAATTCTTACAGATAACCGGCGAATCCTGTTGCGAAAGCGAGTCCGTTGTTGCCGAAAAACGCCGCTATGCGGTTTAATAATCGGTATATGGCGAAGACGCAAAAGGAGCTCGCATTCCTGCGCGACCTTTATATTCAGAACGAGTGGACGCGTCGGTTTACGGACCTCGTGGACAAGCATATGGATCTGCGCGATTCGGAGAATATGCTCTATATCAACGCAGGAACCGGCGGACACCCAATGGCGGTCCACGAACGGTTCGGCGAGAAAACCTACATATTTGCGAGCTGCGAAAACGAAGATATTTTAACCATCGCACGGGACAAGGCTGCTGCGGTCAGTTCAGCGGTTGATTTTTCTTGCCTTCGGTTTGAAGACGACGCTTTTGACGCGGTTTTGGCTGACGCTAGTTTTATGCCTCCCGAGGAAATCGAGCACTTTATTGAAAACACCGTTCGCGTCGCGCGAACGGGCGGCGATGTTGCTTTGTTTTTGCCGACGTCGTCAAGCTATGGTGAGATCTTCTCTCTTTTGTGGGAAGTGTTATTCAACGAAGATCTGGCGGAGCATGGGGCCGCAGTGGAAAGTATTATTGGCGGGCTCCCGACTGTTTCAAATATTGAGAACATCGCCGCACGAACCGGGCTGGTAAACATCAACACCCAAACGGAAGTTGAGGTTTTCGAGTATGAAAACGGAGAAGAATTCATCGCATCGCCGCTTGTCGCGGATTTTCTAATGCCGGCCTGGCTCGAAACGCTAGACGAAGATGAAAAGGAGCGAGCTCTGAAACAACTCGCTCAACTTATAGATGCCGAGGACGGCACGCTGGCGTTCAGATTTTCGGTAAAGGCGACTCTATTAACCGGCGAGAAGAGTTAGCCACGAAATTACACGAAAACAAACAAATTAAAAGGTCTTTCCGGGACGACCGGTCAGACATCTGAATCAGTGTTCGGCTCTTGCTTCTGCTCTGCGGCGTAGTTCGGCTTCAAGTTCCACGTCAGTCACCGCCGACACCTGGGGCGGTGCGGTGCTTGAGGAGATTTTTTGCTGTTCGGCTTTTTCTTCCTCTTCAGCCTCGCGCAGCCCGTCCTTGAAAGCCTTTCGCGATTGTCCGAGCGATTTCGCCAATTGCGGTAGCCGTGTTGCTCCAAAAAGCAGGAACAAAACTGCAACGATCAATATAATTTCCGTTGTTCCGAAGTTCATAAGATCAATCCTAAATGTCTAAATTCACCATAAATCTGCCTGGACAAATAATACAGCTATTTGCGGCAAGTTTCACGCTGATCTTGATTGCTTTGTCTTAAAACGGTCCGTCGCATCGACCAAGGCCGAGGTGATGCCTTTCTCTGAAACGGAATGTCCTGCATCCGGGACAACGATAAATTCGGCTTCGGGAAACGCACGATGCAGATCCCACGCGGACGTGATCGGGCAGACGACGTCGTAACGGCCCTGCACGATCACGGTCGGAATATGACGGATTTTATCGACATTTTCTAGCAGGTAATTCTCGCTCGGAAAGAACGACTGGTTCATAAAATAATGACATTCGATGCGGGCGAGGCTTAGGGCCTCGTGCTCGCCTTCCCAGTGTTCCATCAGATCTTTGTCGGGAAAGAGCTTTGACGTCGAGCCTTCCCAGACGCTCCACGCACGGGCCGCGGAAAGGCGAACTTCCTCATCGTCGCTGGTCAGGCGTTTATGATAAGCAGATATGAAATCGCCGCGTTCGGCCTCGGGAATTTCGTCCCGGTAAGATTCCCAGAAATCGGGAAATATCTCGGATGCGCCGTATTGATAGAACCATTCAAGCTCCTTCCTGCGTGTCAGGAAAATACCGCGCAGGATCAAGCCAAGGCAACGATCCGGATTCGAAATGGCATAAGCGAGACTCAATGTGCTGCCCCACGAACCTCCGAACACATACCACTTTTCGATGCCAAATTTTTCGCGCAGCGTCTCAATATCCTTGATCAGGTCCCAGGTCGTGTTCTCACGCAGTTCGGCGTGCGGGGTCGATTTGCCCGATCCACGCTGGTCAAAGAGAACGGCTTGATAAACAGCCGGGTCGAAGAATTGCCGATACATTGGGATCAGGCCGCCGCCAGGCCCGCCATGAAGAAAGACGACGGGAATCCCATTTGGATTGCCGCTTCGCTCGTAATAGATAGTGTGAATATCCGACACGGCCAGCATTCCGGAGTCGAACGGCTCAATTTCTGGGTACAGATTTGCCATAAATTCGATAATACGCGAATCGACGAAAATGCAGAAGCCCGCACGTTAGTAAGGGCGGAACACGCAACGTTGAATGAACCGCCCTTTCTAACCTGCAGGCTTGCGCAAGAAGTTGTCGTGCCAAAGCTGAAAAACAAGCAGCGTCCAAAGCTGTTTGTGGTGGCTGGCGATGCCTTTTTCGTGCTCGGCGATCAGCTTTTGAACGTGATCGGGTTCAAAAAGTCCCTGCTCTTTTAGCCTTGCGGGGGCAAGCAGGTCATGCATCAGCGGATTCAAACGGCCCTTTAGCCATTGAGCGATCGGTATTCCAAATCCTTTTTTCGGCCTGTGCAGGATCGATTTCGGGATCAGGCCTTCGATAGATTTTTTCAGAATATACTTGCCCGTCCTCCCGCGAAGCTTATATTCCAGCGGCAGACTTGCCGCAAACTCGCCGATGCGCGGATCGAGAAACGGTGCACGGGTCTCGAGACTGACTGCCATCGACGCTCGATCGACCTTGGTCAAAATATCCTCGGCCATGTAGAAATTCATATCGAGATACTGCATACGCTC
>JBKJJR010000036.1:0-2856 GCA_046597835.1 Pyrinomonadaceae bacterium | reverse complement strand
AAATTCATCAAAATGTGGCAGCGTGTTTATCAGAAAATAACGGTGCTTTTTGTAATGAATGAGCGCGAGCGTTTCGGGATCGTAAAAGGCGGTGTCGCCGACCTTGTTTTCATAAATGCGGAAGTCGTGATGGAGAAAGATCTTTACGCGTCTTGCCGACTTGCTCCAATTTTTAACCACAACACGTCGCAAGAATATATCCTCGCGTCCGGCGACCATGTCGTTGCAATTCAGCTCAATCTCCAGTCTTCGATTCAAAAGCCGAACGTCGGTCACGAGCGTGTCCGGCAAGTATTTCAATGAGCGTTCCCAATCGTCCGAAAACACCCACGAAAACTCACCTTCAGCCCACACACCAAAACGAAAAGGAAAACCTTCGGTATGGTTCTCCTGTCCAACGTGCGGAAAGTAGATGTCTCGAATTTGATATTTATCGTCGAAATTGACGAGCAGACTGCCGTTGCCAACGGGAATGTCACGCATAGATCATTCCGTCCTTACAGCCTGCTCAACGGCGGCGTCCAATTCTTTTTGGATCAACGGGCTAAATCCGACGATCTTAGTTATCAATGTACCTTTGCGATCAAAAACGGCAGTCTGCGGGATTGCATCATTGTCGCCAAAGATAAAACGCGACAATTCATCCTCGGGAAAGGCAATTGCGTAATCGATCCTTGTCGTTGCAATGAATTTTGGTATTGCCGCTCGATCTTCATTGCCGCCAACGTTTAGGCCGACGATCTGCAGATTCTCCGAGCCGTGTTTTGCAAGCAGCGAATTCAGATGCGGTATCTCTTCCTTGCAGGGGGCGCAATACGTTGCCCAAAAGTCGAGAATTACGGCCTTGCCGCTGAGATCGCCGAGCTTTTGCACGCGGCTGTCAGTATCTGTCCAACTCATCTCGCTCAGCGGTTTTAAGGGACGAGCGTTGGACGTGATCGGCTGATTCGACACCGAAACAGGCGGGGCTGCGGGTCGGCAGTCCCACGAAAGCAAAAAGGGGATCGTAACAAAGCACAACAAAATACGTCGCATAGCACCTCAATCGTAAATTGTTACCGGAAAATTGTAAAAGCCCATCCGGAGTGATTTGCGATCTCGGCGGGAATGTTTACCATCAAGAACGTGGCTTACCCTGAGCAAATTAGAAAACGCATTGCTGAATTACAGCATATGCGGCCCAGCGTTGACAGCAACGCACTTGGGGCGGCGGCGAATTTTACGTGCGGGTCATTCGTCCGTTTTTCATTGTCGATCGATACGCAAAGCCAGATCGTTACTGCGGCAAACTTTCTGTCGAACGGCTGTGGTTTCATGCTGGCTGCCGCCGACGTCCTCACCGAAACCGTCGTGAATCAGAGCCTCGTTGATCTTCGCGGACTGGCGGATGCCGAGAAATGCGAGCAAATAAAAAAATGCCTCGGCGAAATTCCATCCGATCGCCGCGAATGCGTCGCCGTTTGCATCGAGGCACTGCGCTCGGCATTTGCCGATCTTAGAGCGAGACGGATCGAAGAGTTTCAAGGCGAAAAAGCGCTCATCTGCACCTGCTTCGGCGTCTCGGAAGAAACCATCGAATCTGCCATCTTAGAACCGGGAGCGATACCGACTGCATCCTTAACCGTAGAAGAAATTACCCGGGCAACGGGCGCCGGCGGCGGCTGCGGTTCGTGCCGAATGTTGATCCAGGAGATGTTGGACGCACGGCTAGGCAATATATGAAGGCCCCTCGCCTTGCTGTTTTATGTTATACTCAAACAAATTTCACCCGGTTTGGTGTGGAATAATTTACTAAAAGGATAGGCGGCGGCTGCCTGATATGAAATGCCGCGATCGCGAAGACTGACTTAGATAATGGATGACCCCGCCAGTTTGTTTCTACTTTTTGCCGCCGAGACTGCATCTCCGGAAAACACGACGTTTGCGGCATACACATTATTAAATATTATTCTTGTAATAATACTCGTTATCGCCAACGGGTTTTTTGTCGCGGCCGAATTTGCCATCGTTGCGGTCAGAAAATCGCGTATCGACGCATTGGCTGACGAAGGCTCAAAGTCCGCGAAGCGGCTTTTGGCGATCCTGGACAATCTGAACGCATATCTCTCTGCTTCGCAGCTTGGTATCACGCTCGCCTCGCTTGGGCTAGGATGGGTCGGCGAACCGGCCATTGCGGTTCTGGTCGAACAGTTTCTAGGCGACCTGATCTCGACCAACGGGCTTCATATTGTCTCGTTTCTCATTGCGTTTTCGATAATTACAAGTTTGCACATCGTGCTGGGCGAACAGGCGCCAAAACTGATCGGGCTACAGCTTGCCGAACGCGTGGCGATGTTGACCGCACTGCCGATGACCGTCTTCTATCGGGTATTTAAGCCGTTCATTTATGTACTGGATTGGGCGAGCGCAAAGATCGTAAATCTGGCCGGCATCGAGGCAAATAGTGAGCACGCATCTATCTACACCGAGGACGAGATCCGACACCTCATCAGGATCTCTGAACAAAGCGGCCACGTTAATAAGGAAGAACGAGACCTTATCAACAATATATTTGATTTTTCGGAAACAACGGTGCGTGAGGCAATGATACCTCGTACGGAGATAATCGCTGTGACGGAAAGCAGCGCGCTCGACGAAATATCAAAAACATTTAGCGAGAGCGGCTATTCGCGCCTGCCGGTTTATCGCGGTTCGCTGGACGAGATCGCGGGTTTTATTCACAGCAAGGACCTGGTCGGTTACATGCTCAAACCAAAAGCGTTCCAACTTACTGAGATCCTTCACAAACCGAATTACGTTGTTGATACTGCCCGCCTCGAGGATGTGTTGCGGCAAATGCAGAAAGAGAAATTTCAT
>JBKJJR010000226.1:0-7952 GCA_046597835.1 Pyrinomonadaceae bacterium | reverse complement strand
GTGTCGGCGATAATGATCCCTTTCGAGAGAGCATATTCGGCCGCTTTTTGATAGAGTTCGAGCGAGGCTGCTTTAAGAAACGCCGCGTCGTCGTCGCCAATAAGACTGCGAAATTCCATGCCGGTGATGTTTTCGTCGTGTCCTGTGACGGCTTTGGTTGAGGGAGTAAAGATCGGTTCAAACAATCGGTCACAGTGCGATAGTCCCCTTGGCAGTTCATGGCCCGAAACCTTGCGTGTTGCCTTATAATCTTTCCAGCCTGAACCTTCGAGATAGCCGCGAACGACGCACTCAACAGGAAATACCTGAGTCCTGCGGACCAACGTCGATCGCCCGCGCAGAAAGTCATCGCGGGGCACAGCCTTGGGCATTGCGTCAAGATCAAATGAAATAAAATGGTTTGCGTTAATTCTGCTTAATTTTTCGAACCAAAATGCCGAAAGCTGGGTCAGCACTTCGCCCTTTTGCGGGATCTGAGTCGGCAAAATGCAGTCAAATGCTGAGATGCGATCCGTCGCAACCAGTAATAGCCGCTTAGTGTCGATCTCATAGACATCACGAACCTTTCCCCGGTGCAGCAGGCGAAGGCCGGGAATTTGGGCTTCGGCAATGATGGGAACCGCGTTCATAAACACCTCTTAATACGACAACTTTATAGCCAAATTCAGGCTTTGGCAATTGGTATCGGATAAGCGAAACATTTCTGGAAGCACTTACACGTTAAAACTTTACTAACGCAGTTAAATTTGTGATGACAAATTGAAAAAGACATGTATAATTATAAATGGCAGACTGTTCTATCAGAGCCGACTTCAACCGTTCCACAAATTTATAGTCGTTCATCCCGACTTCCAGTCGCACGAAACATGCACCGCATTAACGAATTAAACAGCCGGATCTTCGGTTTCATAATACTGGTGAGCGCGAGCTCGATCGATCTCTTTGGGCAGCGGCCGCGCAGCACGGGGATAGAAGTGGCTGAAACATCGGGCGACGGGTGGTTTTACGTCACCGTCGGCATAGCGTTAACCGCGCTGTGCATGGGTCTCTATTTTTGGCGAAAGAGCAGGACGAGCATCGAAGAGACACAAAACAGCGGCCGCGGCAGATCGACCTATTATAATAATGACAATTATGAGAGCGATGTCGATGCCGAAAAGGAACTCGAATGGCTGGGGAAGGCGAAAAGATCGCCTGCAAACACGCCAAAGATAAGTTCGCAAATGAAAAAGGCAGATTCATCAAATCAACAAAAAACTTCGGCCGAGCACTCAACCCCTACTACAGATTCGAGCATTAAAGTTTTTCAAGACCGGATGAAAATGCTGCAGTATGCGCAGCTTCCGATCAATTCTTTCAACGAACTGGCGCCGACGAGACATTTTGAGATGCTGCTTGATTCGGATGCCAAGGCACTTTCGGATGCGATGGACAGGGCGAACGAGGAATTCGAGAAAGATGAGAGGGCCCGCGAAGCTGCGATCAAGACATTGGCCGCTTTTAGATCTTCAAACTCCGTCGAAGCTTTACGACAGGTTGCTCTGTATGATCTTTCGGCTAGCTTGCGTTCAAAAGCCATTACAGTGTTGACCGATTTTGATCATGAATCGGTTTTCGAAACTATCCTGCTCGCCTGTGCCGATCCGACGCGGGAGGTGCGTGCGGCAGCCGCCAGAGGGCTATTTCGATTGAACTTTGACCGGTCCGGAGCGTGGAAGCGCATAATTGAAACGGACGACGAATTTCGCATGAGCCAGGCCGTCGGCGCCGCTACAGAGGCAGGCATTGTTGTCAAGTCATTCGAGCGTCTCGTCCATGAGGATATTAAGATCGCCTACGAAGCGTTTACGCTAGTAGCGCTTATGATCAAATCAGGAGAAACCAATGAGATATTTACGGCGTTACGAGATCATAAGGATGAGCGGGTCAAGTATGCTCTGCTGCATGTACTAAAATCTGTTAAGGACGAAAGGTCCGTTGGCGGGCTTAAGGATCTGCTGACCGATGGCAATTGCTCGGCTGAAGTGCTCGAAAAAACTCAGGACGTGATGATGACTATAAAGGGCATTGCAGCCCATAGTCATGCTTGATCGTGGGTGTAGCAGTTAAATGAATATCGGCCCTACTAACAAATGAGCAGAACGGGGACGATGAATTAAACTTTACCTGTCGGTACTTTCGTTTTTCAGCCATTTTCGTTTATGATTGAAGAGTGCAATTCCGTCTCATTTCTGAAAACACACCGAAAGGCGATCAGCCGGAAGCGATCCGTCAAATTGTCGATGGGTTGAATGGCGGCGACAAACATCAGGTTCTTCTTGGCATAACGGGCAGCGGCAAGACTTTTACGATCGCCAATGTTATCGAGCAAACCCAGCGGCCGACGTTGGTGCTTGCTCATAATAAAACCCTCGCCGCGCAGCTTTATCAGGAATTCAAAACTTTTTTTCCTGAGAATGCAGTAGAGTATTTCGTTTCCTATTACGATTATTATCAGCCCGAGGCTTACGTTCCTGCCGCCGATCTTTACATAGAAAAAGAGGCGACTGTCAACGAAGAGATCGACCGGCTGCGCCTGTCGGCGACGCGGGCCCTTTTCGAGCGCCGGGATGTGATCGTCGTGGCGTCGGTGTCGTGCATTTATGGCCTTGGCGATCCGGATGCTTATTACGGGATGCTCGTTTTTATCGAGCCCGGACAAAAGATCAAGCGCGAAGAGTTTCTGCAAAAGCTGGTCGAGCTGCAATATGAGCGTGTGAATATTGATTTTGAACGAGGCGTATTCCGTGTACGCGGTGATGTTGTAGAACTCTATCCGAGTTATCAGGATCAGGCGTATCGCATCGAATTCTGGGGCGATGAGATCGACTCGATCTATACGATCGACCCGCTTTTGGGCGAGGTGATAAAAAAACACGAATCACGGCTGCCGATCTATCCAAAGACTCACTATGTGATGTCGAAACCGGTCATCAAACGGGCGATCCAGACCATAAAAGCCGAACTCATCGAACACGAGGAATTTCTTGTGAAAGAGGGCAAGATCGTCGAAGCACAGCGTCTGCATCAACGGACGATGTATGACCTCGAGATGATTAAGGAGATGGGTTTTTGCCGCGGCATTGAAAATTATTCGCGGCATCTCACGGGCAAAAAACCGGGCGAGCCGCCGCCGACGCTGCTCGATTATCTGCCGCCGAATTCGCTGATGGTTCTCGATGAGTCGCACCAAACCGTTCCGCAGTTGGGCGCGATGTATAAAGGCGATCAGTCGCGTAAAGGAACGCTTGTTGAATATGGCTTTCGTTTGCCAAGCGCTAAGGACAACAGGCCGCTAAATTTCCAGGAGTTTGAGGAACGTGTCGGGCAAAGAATTTATGTTTCCGCAACGCCCGGACCATACGAACTTACAAAAACTGAAGGCGAAGTCATCGAACAGATAATCAGGCCGACGGGACTGCTTGATCCCATAGTTGAGGTGCGGCCAGTAAAAGGCCAGATCGACGACCTTTTAGAAGAGTGCCGTTTGCGTGCCGAACGCAATGAACGTGTTCTGGTTACCACATTAACAAAACGCATGTCTGAAAACCTGACCGAGTATTTTGCCGAGGTCGGCGTAAAGGTCAGGTATCTGCACAGCGACATCGTAACGCTCGAACGCATCAGGATATTGCGTGATCTGCGGCGCGGGGAATTTGATGTTTTGGTCGGCATTAATCTTTTGCGTGAAGGCCTCGATCTGCCGGAGGTGTCATTAGTTGCGATACTCGATGCGGACAAAGAAGGGTTTTTGCGGTCCCAGAGTTCGCTCATCCAGACGATGGGACGTGCCGCCCGTAATGCCGATGGGAAAGCTATCCTTTACGCCGACAAGATCACAAAATCAATGGCATACGCGATTGACGAAACCACCCGCCGCCGCAAGATCCAGGAAGAATACAACACCGAGCACGGCATTACACCGACCACGATCATCAAATCTATTGACGCGACTTTGGTCACTGCATACGAGGCAGATTACTTTAAGATCCCGCTCGATCTCGACTCATTTGAAGAGTATTCGCCAAAGCAGTTAAAGGACACGATCCATCAGCTCGAAGCCGATATGCGCAACGCTGCAAAAGAGATGAAATTCGAGCAGGCGGCGGAGATCCGCGACCGGTTGAAGTATTTGCGTGAGAGGGAATTGGCGGTAAGGTAGGTTGCAATCAAGTATGAAAAAAGATAATGCGATAAAGGTTTTCGAGGACCGTCAGGTTAGAACGAAATGGGATGAAGAAACGGAAAAGTGGTTCTTTTCAATTGTGGATACGATAGCAGTATTAACCGATAGCCCAAACCCGCGGAAATATTGGAGTGTCCTAAAAACAAGATTAAAGAAGGAAGGAAGTCAGTTGACTACAAATTGTAGTCAACTGAAAATGCCGTCGATTTCGCCGTTTAAACCCTTTCTGTATAATTAACTCAATGCAAGTCAAAACGCAGATGGACGATCTGCAAAACTATCTAACAGACGCCAGCAATATGCGGGGCGGACACGCCGATAAGCTGTTTATTCCGGAGTCGGCTGAGGACATCGCTGAGATTGTTCGTGATGCGAGCGAGAGTAAAACACCGGTCACGATCTCCGGAGCAAGAACCGGGACGGTGGGTGGAGCAATACCGTTTGGCGGTCATGTCATCTCGCTTGAGAAGTTAAACAAGATAGATATCAATAAAGATTTGCGGACAGCAACTGTCGGAAGCGGCGTTATTTTGGCCGATCTGCAAAAAGCGGTTGACGCTGAAGGACTGTTTTATCCGCCTGATCCGACCGAGTGGAGCTGTCAGATCGGCGGCACGGTTGCGACGAATGCCTCGGGGGCTCGGAGTTTTAAATATGGAGCGACGCGCGAATATGCTCGACGGTTAAAGATTGTTTTGGCTAATGGCGAGATCGTTGAGTTGCGTCGCGGTGAGGTCATGGCAGGCAATGACGGCTCGATAACATTTACTTTAAAAAAGAGCGGCGAGATTAGGGCGAAAATTCCTACATACGAGCGGCCAAAAGTGCGTAAGAATGTCAGCGGTTATTTTAATGAATTGCCGCTTGATGCAATAGACATTTTTATCGGCAGTGAAGGTACGCTCGGCGTTATTACTGAGATCGAACTGGCTTTATTAGCAAAGCCGGAAGGTTTTTTTAGCGGGATTGTGTTTTTTGAGAAGGAAAACGATCTGTTAGCTTTTGTGGACTCCGCAAAATCGCTATCGTCCGACACACGCAGGCAGGCTGCCTGCGTTCCGACAGTTGATGCGACTCTGTTGGAGTACTTTGATGACAAGGCGTTGAAATTCATCTCGGAAAAATTTCCTGAAACGCCTGATGGCATGGCCGGAGCTATCTTCTTTGAGCAGGAAACGACAGCCGAAACAGAAGACGCATTACTCGAACAATGGAATGAACTGCTCGAAAAACATGGCGCCGATCTTGACCGTTCGTGGTTCACGACGACCGAGCAGGACCGCCAAAAGATGCGTGCGTTTCGACACGCTTTGCCGGTGGCGGTTAACGAGCGCATAGCTAAGTACAAACAACGAAAGGTCGGCACAGACATGGCTGTGCCGGATGCTAATTTTCCGGCGTTTCTAAGATTTTACAAAGATACGCTTAATGCGAGCGGGCTGGATTACGTGATCTTTGGACATATTGGCGACGGACATTTGCACGCCAATATGTTGCCAAAAGACGAACAAGAAGCAGAAAAAGCCAGGTATATTTACGGACGCTGCATCGCTCAGGCGATAATGCTTGGCGGGACTGTCTCGGCTGAACACGGCATCGGCAAGCTCAAGCGAAAATATCTCGCGGCGATGATGGGGGAGCGATACTTGAACGAAATGGCCGAGTTAAAGCGAACCTTCGACCCCAACTGTATTCTTGGGCGCGGAAATATGTTCGATGAGAGTTATCTCGCTTAGAATTGTGGAACACTCGGAACGCGTGGAACACCTGGAACGTATGGAACATGTGGAACAGCCGGCTGATAGGGATAGATAACTCCTGTGTTCACAACGGTGTAGATGCAATGTATTAAAGTAAAATATAAGCAAAGTCACGAGACGGGTGTAATGCAATGTAACAATGTGTATTACAGAATATTACAAAATGAGAGAGTTTTAGGATGATAAAAGCAATACTTATGGACTTTAACGGCGTCATCATTAATGACGAACCGATACAAATGCTAGCGTATCAAGAGGTCCTCGAAGACGAAGGCATTAACCTCACTGAGGTAGATTACTTTGCATCATTGGGCATGGATGACAGGACGTTCGTTGCCGCGGCATTTGAGCGTGTTGGGAAATCCGTTGACACGGGTGAAATTGACGAGATGGTTCTGGCTAAATCGGCCAAATGGAAAGCGCTGGTCGAGGACAAACTCCCGCTGTTCGAGGGAATCGACGTTTTTATCGAAAAAATGTCGCGCGAATTCACTCTCGGGATCGTCAGTATGGCGGGTTGGAATGAGATAGATTTTGTATTGAACAAAAGCGGACTCGCAAAGTATTTTTCGACGGTGGTGACGGCTGCCGATGCATCGAAATGCAAGCCCGATCCCGAGTGTTACCGGGTTGGGTTTCGGCGGATCGACAGCATCCGCACCGCAAACGGACATCTGCCAATGACGCATGAGGAATGTTTGGTTATCGAAGATTCACCGCCGGGAGTATTGGCGGCGCGAAATGCAGACTTGCCCGCTCTTGGCGTGACAAATACCGTGTCGGCAGCGAAACTGCGAGCGGCAGGTGCTATGGCTGTGGCGACCGATCTTCGCGATTGGATGCCTGAATCGATCCGTAGGGTTTTCGTTTAGGGATATTCACCACAGAGGACACAGAGAACACAGAGAATAAAAAAATCAGCCGCAAATAGAAGTAGATTGATAGAAAAAGAAACAAAAGGGCGAAACTCTTTCTCTGTGCTCTCTGTGTTCTCTGTGGTGAAAAAATAACATATGTCGGAAATTTTCATTTCATTTGAACAGGCCGAGAGAGATCTTCTCTCTTGCGCGGCGTTTTTGGCGGAACGGATAAAGAGCGGCGACGGCCATGCCGAAGCCATGAAAGCGATCATCCCGCGGTTTTTGGCGAGGGGTAATGTTGATCTTTCCGCCGAGCTTGCGAATGCCATTGATGACCCGTTTTCGCGTGACAAACTCCTGACCGAGATCGCTGAAAAATGTGCCGACATTGATGATGACGAATACGCTTTGCAGCTAACCGACGCCATCGAAGATCACGGCATGCAGGCACAGGCGTTTGAACGCATTGCTCTATTGATGGCGGAGAAGGGCCATTCTGCAAAGGCTGCCGAGGTTGCGCAGCAAATGGCTCATCCCGAGTTTGTTTACGCAGGCATTGCGGTGCATCAGGCTGCCTCAGGCGACGAAGCGGCCTCGAACGCAACGCTTGAAAAGATAGATTTTGCGTCGGCGCGGGTATCTGCGCTACAGCTTATTGCAGCGAGACAGATCGAAATTAAGGACGCGGAAAAGGCGGTCGACTTTCTCGATCGTGCAGTCACCGCGGCGAATGAGATCGAACACGACGAAGAGAAAATACGCACGCTATGCGATATCGGTAATTTGTTCATAGAGGCAAAGCGGAATGATAAGGCGACCGAGACCTTTGAAAACGCGAGCCGATCTGCGGAGCTGCTCGACAATATTCACCGCGATTTTTTCCTCGTAAATTGTGCTCTTGGTTTTCTTTTTTCCGGCAGTGCGGAACCTGCAGAGCGCAGCCTCGATCTCGTGACCGATAAGACGCAGATGGCGTCGGCATTGCTCGGTTTTGCGCGGCACCATTGGAGCATTGAGGAAAAATCAGAAGCTATCGAAACGCTCGAAGAAGCGTATGCGATCGTAAATTCTCAGCGTGAGGCCGAGACGCGCGACAGCCGCGCCCGG
>JBKJJR010000145.1:0-9763 GCA_046597835.1 Pyrinomonadaceae bacterium | reverse complement strand
GCACACGAAGAGAAAAAGAAGGTTCACGGTTCATTTGAAGACCTAAAGGGCGAATTGAATAAGCAAAAAGAACATCGCGAGCAGATATTCGCTCAGGAAATGTCGTCGATGAAGGATCGCGAACGATTATTAGAGGAGAAGTTCAAAGAAGCGCTGAAACGCGCGGATACGAATTCTGACCAACCGTTCAGAAATCCTCTTGATCTCGACTAAGAATGACGAAGCCTTTCGCCTCACAATACCCCGCGCGCTCAGCAAAGGAAAGGATAATTACGGCGCTTGACGTTTCAACGGCGAACGAGGCTCGCGAGATCGTCGCTGAATTGCGTGATGTGGTTGGTGCTTTTAAGATCGGCTCGCAGCTTTTTACAGCGGCAGGACCGTCACTCGTGAAGGAGTTTACGGCTGGCGGTGTCAAGGTATTTCTCGATCTAAAGTTTCACGATATTCCGAACACCGTCGCAAACGCCGCGGTCGAGGCCGCACGGCTTGGCGTCTGGATGCTGAATGTTCATACTCTCGGCGGCAGCGAGATGATGAAACGGACTATCGACGTAGTCCGAGCAGTTTGTGAAAAAGAAAACATCGCGAGGCCGCTTGTGATCGGGGTGACGATATTGACGAGTTCAGCCGATGCTACGCTGTCGGAGGTCGGGATCGACGCCAAGGTTGAGGCGGAGGTAGTAAGGCTCGCCCGGCTCGCGACTGATAGCGGGCTTGACGGCGTCGTTGCTTCTCCGCACGAGGCCGAAGCAGTCAGAAATGCTGTGACAAAGCCCGGGTTTTTAATTGTAACGCCCGGAATTCGTCCGCTGTCTGCAACTAACGACGACCAAAAGCGTGTAAAAACGGTTGCTCAGGCGATTGAGAACGGCTCGGATTTTGTCGTGATCGGACGCCCTATAGTTCGGGCTGAAAATCGAATGGAAGCTGTGAGAGTAATTGTCGGAGAGATCGAAACGACTCAAAAATGAAAACAGGAAACTCTAAGTTTTTTAATAGCCGGACGATGATCTTTGCGATCCTCGAAGTATTTTGCTTTGGCGTTTTTTTGGCGGGTCATTCTAATGGACAGGACGCGGCAGATTCTATTGGGGCGTCTTCGTCCCGTTTCCGCGTTGGTGAAAAGCTTACTTACAACGTTTCGTTTGGTAAATTCTCAAACGCGGCTTACGTCGAAATGTCCGTGGTTTCGCGCGGAAATCTCGATGGCCACGAAGTTGTCGAACTCAGGTCGAGATTGAAAATGCTTGGCTTTGTCAGCGCGGCTTTTTTTCAATTTGATGAAAACCGTACCGTGTTTGCGGACCCCGACACGGGGCTGCCGCATTATGTAAGCAAGATGGTAAATTACGGCGTTGAGCCGAAAGAGACGGTTGGAAATTATCTAAAAGCCCCGACCCCCAACTTTGACCTTCTATCGCTGATGTATAAGGCGCGAGAAGTGAACGGCACTGGTTCGTTCACGCTTTTTGAGAATGAGCGGGCTTACACCGTTACATTTCAGCCCGCCTTAAGTGAAAAAGTAAAGACTGAAGCGGGTGAATTCGATACCGTCGTTTCCGTGGTGCAGAGCGAATACTTGACCGAACGGGGCATTAAAGAACTCAAGATCAATTTTGCGGTCAGCGAAGGACATCTGCCCGTAATGTTCCGCGTCAAAATGGTTCAGGAGATCTTTACGGCATCACTCGCTGACATTCAGTTACCGAAAGCTGTTGTCGAAAAAATACCGGCGCCGCTGCCAACACCGGCTGCCGCTACAACGCCGAAACCGGCGCCAACGCCCGCACCCTATGTCGAAAATCAACCGTTATCGCCGGAATTGGGTTTTGAACTTGGCGAAACGCTCGATTATAAGGTGTCAGACAACGGCAAGCCAATTGCTACAATAACGCTGTCTGCGAAAGAGCGAAAAATGTTTCGTAGTTTGGACGCCCTGCACCTAACGGCGATTATAACTGGAATAGAGCAGGGAAATACGACGTTTGTTTTGGGTGATTCAATTCACGTTCAGGCCGATCCTGAAACGCTTTCCCCTTTGTGGAGTGAAGGTCGATTTGGCGGTGCGCTTAAATACCTTAATCAGAACGTTACTTTTGACAATAAAAGTGGAATTGCAGCTATCGGCAGTGCCGAGAAGGTCGAGGTTCCCATTGGAACGCATACACTGCTTTCGATGATCTATGCCATGCGTTCGTTCAATCTTAAGCCGAGCAAGGACCCGAAAAGCCCCGTGAACGATACGCGGGTGGCTGTTTTTTGGGAATCGCAGCCGTATGTTTTCGTTCTCCAGCCTTCGAATCCTGAAGAAATCATGATAAGCGGCGAGAAAACCATAGCGCAGTTGGTCACGATCTCGACGAGCAACCAAACACTGGATAAGCAGGGATTGAAAGTATGGCTTGGGGCAGATAGCCGCGTTCCGGTGCGTTTTTCGTTTGGCAATTTTCAGGCAGATCTTGTTTCCCCGTCAAAAATTCTTTCTAAATAAACTCCAGCAACTCAAACACAGCAATTGGCAATACTGTCCCTAATTGAAATTGAAAACTATTTTCAATTAGGTTACAATTATCTTTGAAGTTAAAGCTATGGGAATGAAAACCAGTCAAACCATGACGCTGACACATCTGCCCGTTGGTCGGGATGCCCGCGTGACCGCCGTAAACGGCGCGGGACGCGTTACCCAACGTTTGATGGAAATGGGCGTTATTCCCGGCGTCGCAGTCCAAGTTGTAAAGACCGCACCGTTTGGCGACCCTTTGGAGATAAGAGTTCGCGGATACAGCCTGGCGATGCGCAGAAGCGAAGCAGACGCGATTGAGGTCGCGGTTTAGTTATGCTCTTAAATTTGAAATCGAATATTTCAAAGGCGACCGATGAATGAACGACAACGGAAATAGTTCGCAAATTACTATCGCACTCGCTGGCAATCCGAATGCTGGCAAGACGACGCTCTTTAACTCCCTTACCGGCCTAAAACAAAAAGTAGCAAATTATCCGGGCGTGACCGTCGAACGCAAAGAGGGTTCGTGGAGGCTCAACGGCAAAGCGGCGAATCTCATTGATCTGCCCGGCCTTTATAGTCTCGACGCCACATCGCTCGACGAGCACATTGCACGCGATGTTATCACCGGCGAACAATTCGGGATTTCGAAGCCTGATGCGATCGTGGCTGTCGTTGACGCGACAAACCTCGAACGTAATTTGTATCTGGTGATGCAGTTGTTCGAGTTTGGCGTGCCGGTCGTTATAGCTCTTACGATGATGGATGTTTTTGAAAAGCAAAAGCACGAGATCGACGTCGAGATGCTTGCGACGCTGCTCAAAACACCAGTTGTGACGGTCAACGCCAAGAGCGGACGCGGAAAGGATGAGCTGGCGGCGAAGGTTAAAGAAGTTCTCCATACGACTCCGGTCGTGCCTTACGTCTTTGAGGAAGGCATCGATGATGCGGGGCCGCATGACAAGATATTTGCCCGCTATAATTTTATTTCAGAAGTCGTCCAGGAATCGGTCTGGCACAGCGATCAGAAACAACACCGCATTTCGGAAAAGATCGACCGCGTCCTGACGCACAAATTTTTTGGCCTTGTTATATTGGTCATTGTACTGCTGGTTGTGTTTCAGACAATATTTTCCTGGGCGAGCCTGCCTATGGATCTGCTCGAAAAGGGCTTTGGTTCGCTGGGTGATGTGGTCCGTGGGTCGTTGCCGCCGGGTGTTCTTACCGACCTTTTGACCGACGGGATCATCGCCGGCGTTGGCGGCGTAGTTGTCTTTCTGCCGCAGATATTGCTGTTGTTTTTCTTTATTTCGCTTCTTGAGGACAGCGGGTATATGTCCCGAGCGGCATTTTTACTCGATAAGCTAATGAGCCGCGTCGGCCTACATGGAAAAGCGTTTTTGCCGCTTATCAGTAGCTTTGCATGCGCAATTCCCGGCATTATGGCGACGCGAACTATTGAGAGCCGACGCGACCGATTTACGACGATAATGATCGCTCCGTTTATGAGCTGCTCGGCACGTTTACCGGTTTATACGCTGATGATCGCGACTTTCTTTGCTGGACAGACAGTTTTTGGGTTTATCTCTCTGGGAGCTTTACTGATGTTAGCGATGTATGCGCTGGGCATCATTGTTGCCATCATCGTTGCCTTGATACTGAAACGCACCGTTCTGAAAGCTCCGCCGCCGCCTTTTCTGATGGAATTGCCGCCGTACCGGCTGCCAAATCTGCGGACTGTTTTTCAGAACATGCTCACGCGGGCGTTTCTGTTTTTGAAGCGTGCCGGGACGGTCATCCTTGCGATCTCTATAATACTGTGGGCGCTGATGTATTTTCCGCGGGCTGCCGTCCAAAGTCCAACGGCCAACGTTCAAGGTCAGGTAGCGGCGGGTAGCGAACAACGAACAACGAACGAACAACCTTTAGCGGAAAGCGAGCAGCTTAAACACAGCTTTGCCGGAAAGCTCGGGCATGCCTTAGAACCTGTTATTCAGCCGCTGGGATTTGATTGGAAGATCGGTGTGGCATTGATAGCGAGCTTTGCCGCACGCGAGGTTTTGGTGTCGACGCTGAGCATTATTTACAACGTCGGCAAGGACGAGAACGAGCAATCTGAGACGCTCATCTCCGCCGTTCGCGGCGCTAAAACTGACGATGGCCGTCCTGCGTGGACGCCGTTGACGGCTTTGACGCTGATGGTCTTTTTTGTTCTTGCGATGCAGTGCATGTCCACCATTGCAGTTGTTCGCCGCGAGACTAATTCGTGGTCGTGGCCGCTGTTTATGGTAGGTTATATGACGGCGCTGGCTTATGCTGGGGCCTTGATCACTTACCAAGGCGGGAAGTGGCTGGGGTTTGGATAAATGGATATTCAATATCTAATAGTTATCATAATGATCCTGGCGGCAATTGTTTATGCCGGAATCACCTTGCGTAATCGCTCGCGGTCATTTTCGCGAAAAGCGGGTTGCGGCGACGATTGCGGTTGCAGCGGAACCTCTAACAAACTAACCTCGTAAGTTGAACGAGAAACCAACATTTTTTACAAAAGGCGTGCGCTCGATGTTTTTATCGACGCTCGCTTTTTTTCTGGCGAATGTTTTTGTCAAACAGGTCGCTCACATACCAGCGATGGAGACGGTTTTCTTTCGCTGCGTAGTGGCGAGCGCGTTTTGCGTTTACGGGCTGCGTGGAGAGAAGGGGGGCTTGTTAGGCGAGAATCACGCAATGCTGCTGCTTCGCGGCATCTTTGGCACGACTGCGCTGTTTTGTTTCTTTCTTACATTGCAGCAAATGCCGTTGGCGTCGGCGCAGACGATTCAATATCTTTCGCCGATATTTACTGCGACTATAGCAATATTTGTCTTGAAAGAAAGCGTTCAACTCCCGCAGTGGTTTTTTTACGCGATAGCGTTTAGCGGCGTATTGCTGATAGAGCGTTTTGACGATCGGATCTCTCCGGTTTATTTAGCGGTCGGCATCTTGTCGGCGTTTTGTTCGGGTGTGGCATATAATCTCGTTCGCAGCCTTCGCGGTAAAGAGCATCCGCTGACGGTCGTATTGCATTTTCAGCTTGTCGGGTTGGCAGTTGGAGCGGTCAGCCTTTTCTTTCAGTGGGAAACTCCGCATGGTATAGATTGGCTGTATTTATTTCTCATTGGGGTATTCTCGCAGCTTGGGCAGATCTTTCTGACAAACGCCTTGCAGAGAGAACGTATTGCCGGGGTCGCCATAATCAATTACACCGGCCTTATTTACGCTTTGACAATAGGCTGGTTTGTATTTGGCGAAACGCAATCCATAATATCTTTGTCGGGAATGCTGCTCGTTGTTGCGGGCGTGATAATGAGCGTAATGTACGGACGGCGGCAAAGCAGGCGAGCCGCTATCGAGGTTACGGCGGGGTAGGGTTTCACCACAGAGCCACAGAGGACACAGCGAGAGCAAATGAATATAAGGGCTGCACTTGTTACGGTCAGTGATTCGCGGACGGCTGGCGATGATCTTTCGGGTGACAAGCTGGCTGAATTGTTAGCGTCTGCCGATGCCGACATCATTGAGCGTATCATCGTCAGCGATGACCTGGAACATCTTCGCAATACGCTCTACGCGCTGACTGAAAGGGAAGATATCAATCTGATCGTAACCTCCGGTGGCACTGGCTTTGGCCCGCGTGACAATACTCCCGAGGCAACGCGAGCCGTGATCGAACGCGAGGCTCCCGGCCTCGCGGAGGCTATGCGACGCGAGACTGCTGGCAAGACTTCGATGGCCATGCTCTCACGCGGCGTTTGCGGCATTCGCGGGGCGACGCTCATTATAAATCTGCCCGGCTCACCAAAAGGCGTCGAGGAATGTTTTTCGGTTATACAGCCGGTTCTCAAACACGCGATTGATCAGATCATAGGAAATACCAAACACTAAGTGACAGTTTGATATCTAACCTGAACTCATAGGAGATATTCGCGTCGCTTTTATAAGACGGCGGGTTAGTGCTCGGTTTAATGACAAGCCTGCTATTACCGTTTCTGCCAAGAAGGGTACGAACGCCGCGTGGCGGATAAAGGAGCTTACGCGAAGCCTGCGGTCAAAAGCGGCAGCGTGTTGTCTGCGATATTCTCGCGAAATATTTTCGAATGAATTGATACTGTTGGTTCTCGTAAATTCGTTAATAATTACACCCGCGGCAATCTTTGCGCTTTCGAGTGCGAGCAAAATGCCGCTGCCGGTGAAAGGGTCAATGAATGCAGCAGCATCGCCGACGGTTAGCAACCCTTTGGCCGGCGACGGCTCTTTCCGGCCGTAGTTTTCGATGGGGACGGCGAACCAATCATCGACGAGCCTCGAATCGCGAAGTGAATGTTCGGCGCGTTTGTTTTTAAAAACTACTTTCCTTAAAAGTGCGTTTGCATCTCCGCCAAATTGTTTTGCTACTTCCGAAGAAATAATAAAACACAGATTGTGCAATCCTTTTTCAACACGGCTACAGCCTCCATATCCGCGGGTGTACGCATAGATCTCGCAGGTTCCATCCGGAATATTTACTCCTTCGAGATGTGTTTTGAATGCGACAAAATCGGCACGTTTACTTTTTCCTTTCGCATTCGGCTTCTCAGCTTGCCGGGCTAAAATTTTGGCACGCCCGGTCGCGTCTATCGCTAGCGAGGCTTTTACGTCAAACGCTGTCCGGTCTTTATTTCTGAGCCGGATACCGGAGACTTTTTCATTTTCGAATAAAAGACCTACCACTTGAGTTTCTTCGAGAACGTTCGCACCGGCCCCGCGTGCCTTAAGCAATAGTTGATTATCCATTTCTGAACGGCTCAGTCCTAGAGCGTGAGAATTAGCGGAAAACCATTCGCTTGGAACTGTTAGAGCTCGCGCGTTTCTGGCGTAGAAAATTGTTCTGTCGAGCGATACGCCGCCCGCTAGTGACATTTCGTTCAAGACATTTAATTCTGCAAAATGGGCTAAGCATTCGGGCGAGATGAATTCACCGCATAATTTTGCCCGCGGGAATTTCTTTTGCTCGACGAGCAAGACTTTCAAGCCGCTTTGAGCAAGGCGGATCGCAGCACTCGAGCCGGCCGGACCCGCGCCGACGATAGCAACGTCATATTCCGAATTATGCTCCATGTTCATACACAGTTTTCAGCGGCCCGACAATATCAACCGATTAAGGCGGGAATGTTCGACCTTTACATCATGAAGCCCTGCCGCGTCGGCAAGCCCTACTAGTTCTTGGGGACTGAAACTCCGCATTATAGATAATGCTCCATCTTCAAGCGTAAAACGCTGAAGCAAAAATCTACCGATAGCTTTATACAGATAATACGCTCCCGGTTGGCGGTTGAGATCAATGGCATAAATGCGCTTCTTCGCTACTCGGCTCATCTCCCTGAGAAGCCGTACGACAGCCTCGTCTCGGAGATGATGTAAAAAGAGAGAACAAAATACAAAATCGAAACTCTTGTCTTCGAAGGGAAGCTGCAGCGCGTCGCATTGGACCGCCGAAATAGTCTCGCTGCGGATCGAAAGCGTCGCCTCGCGATTGATCTCGGCACCTGCGAGAAAGGTCGCTCGGCCCGACGTCCATTTTCGCAGCTGACGGAGCAATTCGCCTGAACCTGCTCCCACATCCAGTATGGAAACTGCGCCGTTGGTTTGCTGGAGATCGCGGAAAAGTGTCCGGCGAAGTGCGCGGAACTCGCCGAAGATACGATGAATGAAACGCATCTCCTGCTGCCAGCGGCGATATTCGGAAGGCGTGTAATCGCCCGTGTCGAGACGTTCAAGCTGGTAACTGCGGGTTGCAAAAGTTTTGAACATTTCATTTGCTCACTTTTTCTAAAACCAGCGCGCTGTTTTTTGAGCCGAAGCCGATGCAGTTGCATAACGCGACATTCACATCAGCAGACTTCGATTTGTTTGGAACGTAATCGAGATCACATTCGGGATCTGGTTCGTCGAGGTTTATTGTCGGTGCTACGGTTCCGGTAGAGAGAGCAAAAAGAGCGGATCCGATGCCCGCCGCGCCGCTTGCTCCCTGCGGATGGCCGACCTGTGATTTTGTCGCTGACATTGGAATTTTGTAGGCGTGATCGCCGAGCGCTATTTTGACGGCATTTGTTTCGATCTTGTCGTTAAGGACTGTCGATGTGCCGTGAAGATTTACATAGTCTATCTCACCTGGCTGTTTTCCAGCGTCTATTAGCGCCAGTGACATTGCTCGTGCGGGTTCGATGCCTGTGTCTTCCAAGCGCACTCTGTGATAAGCGTCGCAGGTCGAAGCATAACCTGTGATCTCGGCATAGATATTTGCTTCGCGTTTCTTTGCGTTTTCGAGGTCTTCGAGAATATACATCCACGAGCCTTCGCCAACAACCATTCCCGAACGATCCTTTGAAAAAGGCCGCGATGCGCGATGCGGAGCATCGTTCCATTTATTTGTCAAAACTGTCATCACGTTGAAGCCGGCAAGAATTCCGGGTGCGAGCGGAGCGTCCACGCCGCCGGCGATCATCATGTCCTGTCTGCCGGTTGCGATATGTTGGGCCGCGTAGAAAATAGCGTCGGTCGAGCTTGTGCAGCCGGTCGATACTACGTGCGACAAGCCGCGCAAGCCAAACGCCATCGAAAGTTCGCTCGACAAACCGCCGTGCGTCGAAGACGGAATAACATACACGCTCGCCTGTGTCTCGGGGCCAATATACCAATACGAATACTGCTTTTCGGTAAAGGCAAGGCCCCCGCCGCCGGTGCCGATCTCAACGCCAAAGGCGCGTTTTTCTTCGAGCGAAAGATCCTCGGGCTGGATATTTGCGTCCGCGAGAGCTTCGCGGGCAGCCGCCAACGCAAGCGGAACGGTGCGGGCGACGTGTTTGCGGTCTTTTGGATTTAATTCAGCTTCCCAGTCAAAATTCTGGACATACGCGGCGATCTTCACGGGCGATCTCGACACGTCAAAACTTTCGATCCTCCGCACACCGCTGGCACCCGTTTTAAGCGAATGCCAAAACGCTTCGCGTCCAATGCCGATAGGCGTGACGCATCCCATTCCGGTTATCGCGACACGTCGCGGCGGCGTTTGACATTGCATTATGCCTTGAATGCCTCGACAATGCTGACTGGCGAAGGCGTCGGGATGATGCGCGACAGTTTAAAGCCGGAGTTCGTCAGCAGCGTCTCAAATTCAGCGGCTGTGCGTTCGACGCCGCCGGGGGCGACAAGCATTTCAAGATCGAGCAACTTACC
>JBKJJR010000006.1:0-6330 GCA_046597835.1 Pyrinomonadaceae bacterium | reverse complement strand
CCGAGGGCTCGGTAAATGTCACTATATTCATGCCGTCGATCGTGACGGTCAAAGTGTCGGTGAAAGGTGTCGTCACCTTCCCGATGCGCAATTGAAATGAAAGCGTCGCCGGGCCGCTGGACGGTATCGGTATATTTTGGCCCAGCGTCGCCGTTTCAAGCGCGGCAATTCCACCAAACCAAACCCAATTCTCGCCCGCGAACGGCGGTGCTGTCGGGTCCGTTCCGCAGATCGTGATGTTGCAGTTGGGCGTTCCGAAATTTGTCGATGTTTGAACCGTCCACGCGTCCCACGGATTTCCGGCTTCAAATGTGCCGTCAGCAACGCGTTCGGTTGGTGTGCATATCGGCGTCGGTGATGTGGTCGGCGTAGGAGACGCTTCCGGCGTGGGACACGGCGGGCCGATTTCCAGTGAGATATCATCGACGACATAGCTGCCCGTCCCGTTCGACGGGCCGACATATTCGAATTGAATGTTATGCAGAGCTCCGTTGGCGAACGTCGTCAGATCGATCACGCGCTCCGTATATACCGACTCTGCCGCCGTCGGTTCCGGATAACTCTGTACCGTAACATTATCAACCTTGACATTTAGCACGTCCGTAAATGGCGCGCTCACCGTTCCGATCCGCATCCAAAACCGCAACTGCGCGGGAACGCCCGCCGGGATCGTCACACTTTGTCCCAGCGCCGCAGTTTCCGGAACCGAAGTCCCGCCGAACCACGCCCACACAAGTCCCGTTCGCGGTGGCGAAGCGCCGCCGCCCGTGCCGCACCTCGCGTCGTCGCATAACGGCGTTACGAAATTCGTCGATGTCTGCGGATCGTTCCAGATAGTGCTCGGAATGCCGCCGGTTTCAAATCCGCCGTCGCTGATGATATTCGTCGGCGTGCAGGTCGGCGTTCCCGCCGGGGCCGAATTTTCTGGATTCACCGGATGTGCAGCCGAAGCTAGGCTAATTGACAATATAAACGCCGCAATGACAAATAGTTCTTTCATTTTTTGTGCCGACGGAAATAATGGTAACTGGAAAGTTTGATAATTCGGTTAGTCGTTCTCTGTGTTCTCCGTGTCTTTAACTCCGTGATCTCTGTGTTTAGCTGATTTTTTAACACAGAGAGCACAAAGCGAAGACACCAAGGGCACAGAGATCTTCAAACTGAACCATTACTGGATAGTATATAACTTGACAGTCTAGACCGTGATTAGATAGCATTGCAATTCGCTCTAATATGAATTGAGCGATGTTTTTTTGAAAATTTGCGGGCACGCGTGCGAAAATATTCTTGTCGAGACCTGATTTCGGGCACGTACGTCAATTGGTAGACAGCCTCCCTTACAAGGAGGAAGTTAGGGGTTCGAGTCCCTTCGTGCCCACCAGTCAATCAATGCACAATGCAAAATGGACAATGCACAATGAAGAAAGAATTGTGCACTCTGCATTGTAAACTGTGCATTGAAAATGCGGAGTCGTAGTTCAGTTGGTTAGAACGCCAGCCTGTCACGTTGGAGGTCGCGGGTTCGAGTCCCGTCGGCTCCGCCATTTATAAAAGTGAAAATGTGAAAAAGTTAAGGGGTGAAAGCAACCACTTTCACCCCTTTTTCACTTTTAAACCTTTTCACCTTTTCACATTTATCCCTTGCGAAGTTCCGTCAAAACCTGCTTCGCGACGGCTTTCAGCGTGTCGAAGACGCCGGAGCCGTTTGTGGCGACGGCTTCAAATATCGGCTCGTCCTTTCTTAAAAGCTCCTGCGACAGTTCTTCGATCGGCGTTACATTTGGCAGGTCGCGTTTGTTCAGCTGCAGGACATAGGGAATCTCCATCAGATTGTAGCCCTGTGTTTGTAGGTTATCCTCTAAGTTATAAAGAGCTTCGATATTGGCGTCCATTCGCTCGTCTTGGCTGTCGGCGACGAAAACTACTCCGTCAACGCCCTTCAGGATCAGCTTTCGCGAAGCGTCGTAATACACCTGCCCCGGCACGGTGTAAAGATGGAACCGCGTTTTAAATCCGCGAACCGTTCCCAATTCAAGCGGCATAAAATCAAAGAACAGCGTGCGGTCGGTCTCGGTCGCAAGGCTAATGAGCTTGCCCTTCGCTTGCGGCGCGGTCGAATCGTATATGTATTGCAGATTCGTCGTCTTGCCGCCAAGCCCCGGCCCGTAATAGACGATCTTGCAATTGATCTCTCGTGATGCGTAATTTATGAATGTCATAGTGGTCAGTTGTCGGTTGTCGGTTGCCAGTTTTCAGTTGCGTTCCGACAACTGACTACTGACTACTGACAACTAACTAAACAGGCTGTCAATATCCTCGTCTGTGATCTCGTTAAAGAACGAGTTTTGATTAATGCGGTAGTTGGCAGAATCAACCGTGGCTTCGTCGAGAATGGCGGCGACGTCGTAACTGCTGCGTTTGGTGCGGATCTTTACGAGGCCCAGCGTCGAGCGTTCGTCAAAAACCGTTACCAGCAGACTGCGGCCGATTATGTTGATAAAGATGCTCTCGCGTTCGCCCTCGTGATACACGGACGGAAAATTCTCTTCGCCGATCAACTGAGCCATGCTGTGCGTTGCCGCGACATTGCCGGCCGCTAGCGAGGCAAAGCTCGTCGTGTCAAGATCGCCGATGTCGCCGTGAAAGGCGATCGGCTGGCCGTCGCGGTCGATCAAAAATACGACGCGCGCCGCGCACTCGACACAAAGGCGCGCCAGGACGGTCTTGAGCCTCTGAAACTGATGTTCTTGTAAAATAAAAGGCGTAGTTGCCATTGGGTTTTTTGCTTGCTGAAAAGGTGACGGGGCAAGTATATCTTGGGTGAATTGGTAAGGCAATGCGGCCGAATGGCCATCGAGCAGTGAACCGCTCCATTTAAATCTAACACACCAACGCGAGCCGCGACAAGAGTTTTTTTACCACTGGCTAGCCCGTCACCTCCCGTTGGCGGTCGAGAATGCTTTAACGACATTGCTCCTTGCCCAACGGGCAAACAGCAAAATGGTCCAGAAACGATCTGGATATGCCGACGTAACGCTAATGGTTCCCTTCCGCGTTGACAGGTGCATCCAGAATTTGCTACAAGTGATATTAATGCATTTGTTTCAAACGAAACTTTACCCGGCCTTTTCGCTTACTTCTAGCGGTTGGTGGCGCTGTGTGGCGCCGGGACGAAGTATGATTTTGGAAGGACATTAATATGGTCTAAATCAAATCAGATTCTTTTCATCAGACGCCGCCCGAGACTAAACTCGGGCGGCGTCTTTATTATTTCTATAACTCATGAGATTCAACAAAACAATAGAATACGCCCGTGAACTCGACAGGCAAGATGAACTGCGAAAATTCCGGGACCTTTTTGTTGTCAGTGATCCTGACACAATTTACATGGACGGCAACTCTCTGGGACGAATGCCCAAAGCGACTGTGCAGCTAATCAGCGGCCTTTCTGAACAATGGAGCGGTGACTTAATTGGCGGGTGGAAAAATGGCTGGTTTGACCTTTCGCAAAGGGTCGGCGAAAAGATCGCAAAGATCATCGGTGCCAAACCTGATGAAGTGATAGTCGCCGACTCAACATCGATAAACCTGCTTAAGCTGGTGATGGCGGCATTGCAGGCAAACCCGGCGAAAAAGGTCATTGTCAGTGATGAATTAAATTTTCCTTCGGATCTGCACGCTCTCGAAGCCGCAATAAAATTATTAGGCGGCCGGCGCCGGCTGCGAACAATGCGGTCCGCGGATGGTATAACTATTTCCGATACTCAACTCGAAAAAGCTATAAAGCCGGATGTCGGTTTGGTGCTGCTCACTCAAACCGCATTCAAAAGCGGCTTCACCTACGACATGGCAAAAGTGACGCGCATGGCGCATAAAGCGGGGGCGCTTATCCTCTGGGATCTTAGCCACTCTGTCGGCGCCATCCCCATCGAGCTTAATAGATCCAAAGCCGACTTAGCGGTTGGCTCCACATACAAATACCTAAACGGCGGGCCGGGCTCGCCCGCATTTTTGTATATTAGAAAAGATCTGCAAAAGAAATTGCATAATCCGCTCACCGGATGGTTCGGCCAAAAAGACCAGTTCAAATTTTCGATCGAACATGAGCCGGCCAAAGGGATCACGCAATTTCTAACCGGCACGCCTCCCATTTTTTCAATGGCTCCTGTAGAAACAGGAGTAGATATCATCTTAAAGGCGGGGATAGAAAAGATCAGAAATAAGTCAGTGAAACAAACTTCGTATTTTATCGAGCTGTCCAGGGAACTATTGTTTCCGCTGGGAGTAAGCTTGAACTCCCCCGAAGATGCCGAGTCGCGGGGTTCGCACGTTTCTCTCGGCCACCCCGAAGCTTACTCGATCGACCGGGCGCTAATACATGAAATGAAAGTGATCCCGGACTTTCGTCATCCCAATAACATACGCTTCGGTATAGCTCCTCTTTACACATCGTATGAGGATATTTATCACGCCGTAACCCGGACGCGGACAGTCTTAACGAAAAAACTTTACAAAAAATATGCAAAGGCCATCACTGGTGTCACCTAGGCTAATACCAAAATGAGTGAATTGACAAAAAAGGCTTCCGGCTACGAGGAAGCATATAATATGCAGACCTGCATTTTGGACGGTGCGGTATCAAAGGCAGAAATGCTGGAGCTATTCAGATCCATGGGCAGTCTGCCCGCGTTAGTAGAATTCCAAGCTATTTTTGATGCTTCCAGAATGGCCATGGTTAACGTGCAGATCAATGGCGACACGCTCGACACCTGCGGCACCGGCGGCGATGGGATGAACACCTTTAACATCTCGACCGCGTCCGCGCTCGTTTGTGCTGCAGCCGGGGTCCAGGTGGCCAAACATGGCAACCGCTCCACGGGTGGCTCGTGCGGAAGCGCCGACGTTCTCGAAGCTTTGGGAGTTAAGATATCGCTTGAACCCGAGCAAGTTGTGCGCTGCATTGCGCAATGCGGAATAGGTTTTATGTTTGCGCCCGCGTACCACCCGGCTTTCGCGCACGCCAGAGAAGCCAGAAAAGAATTTGGCACGCGGACTTATTTCAACTTCCTTGGGCCGCTGCTCAATCCGGCTAACTCTGCTTATCGGGTGTTGGGCGTCGCTCAACCGGAGATCGCAGACGCTATGGGCAAGATACTGCTTGCGTCCGGAGTAAAAAAAGCCTGGCTGCTTCATGGAGACGGAATGGATGAAATAAGCCCGTGCGGGTTAACACAGGTGAAAGAGTTCGCTCCTGATAACGCCGTTAAAACGTTCACGATCGACCCGCGCGAATACGGTTTTAAGCTGTACGATATTGAAGATATAAAAGGGGGCGACAAAGAATTCAACGCCCGCGTGATCAAGGATACTCTCGGCGATCAAGGCTCGCCCGCTCAGAGGGCGGCGGTAGTATTGAACGCAGCGGCGGGATTGACAGTTTACGGAAACGTCAAGACTTATGCAGAGGGCATTGAGCGGGCCCAGGAAGTCCTAAAAAACGGTTCGGCTCAAGCGACACTGTCAAAGCTTATTTCTATTTCAAACGAAGCTTAATTTTAATAATAAGAAATTTATGGCGGAAACGATTTTAGAAAAAATTGTCAAAGATAAACGGATTGAAATAGCAGCAGCAAAAAAAGCAAAGTCTCTGGAAGATATTCAACGGGAAATAGCCCACATGGCAGGCTTTGCCAGGAAACTCTCGAAAACAGGCGGCTTGCAATTGATAGCTGAGGTCAAGGCAAAAAGTCCGAGCGGCGGAATAATACGAGCACACTTTGATCCGAAAAAACTAGCTCAAAGTTTCGAGCAGGGCGGTGCTTCGGCAATATCAGTGCTTACCGACAATAAATACTTCGGCGGCAGCCTGGACGATCTAAAATCCGTCCGTGAAGCTGCTGATCTGCCCATTTTGCGCAAGGATTTCATCGTTGACCCATATCAGATCTACGAAAGCAAGGCCGCCGGGGCCGACATCATTCTGCTTATAGCCCGCTCTACGAGAGATAACTTGCGTGAGCTGCTTGATCTCGCTCTGGAACTTGATCTGCAGGTTTTGATCGAAGTTCACAACCACGAGGAGTTGGATTTTGTTCTAAAAAGAATTCCGGTTTCAAACGATATTCTGATCGGCATCAATAACCGCGACCTTGCCGCTTTCACTGTAGATATCGACACTTGCTTAAAGCTGGTAAACCAAATACCTGATACTTATATTAAAGTCGCGGAAAGCGGCATTGAAAAAGTAGCCCAGCTAAACGAGTTGAAAAGCGCCGGTTTTGATCTGGTTTTGATCGGAACCGGACTGGCAAATAACCCGGAACTTTTGAA
>JBKJJR010000348.1:0-4626 GCA_046597835.1 Pyrinomonadaceae bacterium | reverse complement strand
AGGGCTTTTTTGCGCTTAAAAGAGGCCTGTTCAATGTATGCGGTCAAACATTACTTCGTAAATTGCATTAGTAGAATCTTATTAAGTTCGAGTTCGGCGTCAAGGGCGCCAAAGATCATATTCGAGCCGATGAATCGCACATGTCCATAGTTAATACGGGAGGTGAACTATGACCAAAGTTAGGGCCGAAGAAGTGGGTCCGACGTTGACGATTGGTTGGAAACCGGCTGTCGTCTATGCTGACGCGGGTGCCGCCGAATCAGATGGCTGAAAATATTCAGGCCGCGATCAAGATGACTATATCGTCACCTATCACACGGGCATTCGTAATTATTAATAAGTATCTGGAGGTTAAATTATGCAAGTTAAAGACATCATGACGACAGACCCGGCGTGCTGCACGCCGCAGTCTAAACTACAAGAGGCGGTTGAGCTAATGATCGATAACGACTGCGGCGAAATTCCGGTTGTTGACGACATTGAAACGGCAAAGCCGGTTGGGGTTATCACCGACCGTGACATTGTCTGCCGCACGATCGGCAAAGGGCTAAATCCGTTAGAGATGACGGTTGGCGATTGTATGAGCACACCTTTGATATCCATCACGCCCGACAGTTCGCTCGACGAATGCTATCAGGTGCTCGAAGAAAATCAGATCAGACGAGTTCCGGTAGTTGATCTGAGTGGAAAATGCGTCGGCATTGTTTCACTCGCCGACATCGCGAGAAATGTACCGCGTGCGGATGCAGGCGAGGTCCTGCAAGAGGTTTCGACTGCAACCGCAGCGGCCTCAAATACTTGAAACCGCGTTACGTCTTGTGGCTCAATTAGGCATTGCTATAAGTTCGATGGCACAATTTCATTTTATGAAGAATATAATGCCTTAACGCAGAGCGAATGATGGATCATTATATAATCAAGCGGACCGGCCTCATTTCGATGATTTGGGGCCTTTTTGTTCTTTGCGCGGGATGTTCGTCGGCAAGCCTTGCGGAAAACACCGTTGTGTCGACGCCGGACAACGAAGTAAGATTTCGTGTTGAGACTGTAGCTGGCGGACTTGAGGTGCCATGGGCTTTTGCGTGGCTGCCGAATAAAGACATGCTTGTTACCGAGCGTTCCGGACGCGTGCGTATCATCGAGAATGGCAAGTTGCGTGCTGAACCCGTTTTCAAAGTGCCGGATGTCGAACCCTCAGGTGAAAGCGGGCTGATGGATTTAACATTGCATCCCGACTTTGCAAAAACCGGCTTTGTTTATTTGGCTTATTCCTACAACAAGGACGGTAAGCAGGTAAAGGTCGTCCGTTATGTTTACAAGGACAACAAATTCACCGAAAACAAAGTGATCGTCGATCACGTTCCCGGTGCACCCAATCACGCCGGAATGCGATGCCGGTTCGGGCCGGACGGCAAGCTGTATGTCACGACCGGCGATTCTACAGATTGGAACTTGGCGCAAAAAACGGATTCGATCGCGGGAAAAACGCTTAGGCTTAATGACGACGGCTCGATCCCAAACGACAACCCATTTGTTGGGAGAACCGGCTACCTGCCAGAGATCTGGACTTTAGGCAATCGCAACGCTCAGGGTTTGGCATTTCAACCCGGCAGTGGACTTGTATTCGAAACAGAACACGGGCCGAGCAGTTTTGAAGGCAAGGGCGGCGGAGGCGATGAGGTCAACATCCTCGAAGCCGGCAAAAACTACGGCTGGCCTGACGTCCACCATACAGCCGTGCGAGAAGGCATGGTCTCGCCTCTGCTTGAATATACGCCCGCATGCGCGCCGGCCAGCGCGATGTTTTATAACGGCTCGATCTTTCCGGCCTTCAAGGGAAATTTCTTCTTCGGCTGTCTGCGAGGGACGCGAATGATCCGCGTTGTCCTCGACGGACGAAAAGTCGTCAAGCAAGAGAATCTGCTCGAAGGCACTTATGGCCGCATCCGCGAAATGGCAGAAGGGCCGGACGGCTACATCTATTTCTCAACCTCAAACCGCGACGGCCGCGGTTCGCCCGCCAAAGACGACGACCGCATCATGCGCCTCGTGCCTCAGAAATAAAAACCGCTTAACACAACCAATTATTCGATCTGGTCATCTTCACGAACATGAAGAAACCTCTGCCGACTCTACTAATCTTAATTCTCTGCACTGCCATACCGGTATTTGCCCAAGAAAATGCAGCTAAGAGATACGCATTGCGGGGAGATATCCGGGATCAACAGTCGAGGGTGATTGTTGGGCTTCGCCTGAGCATCAATAATGGAAGTTCATCCCTTACTGACATAACTGACATAGACGGCCAGTTTCAATTCACGCTTTCGGATGGAGATTACGTTTTGACAGCAGATGAGCTGACACACGATAAATTTCGCGCTTTTATCAAAATTACCGATATGGGCCTAAATCCCAACTACTTGGAATTCGTAATCGATTCTTCAGCAATTATCTGTTCCGGGAATAGCGGCAAGTCGTCACCGAAGTTAATTAGCTCGGAGCAGCCAACATATCCGCCCGCGGCAAGAGCAATTCGCGCCTGGGGAGAGGTTACGGTTGAGTTAACGATTGCCCAGAATGGCGACGTTGTCATTGCCAAAGCGATTAGCGGCCATCCGCTCTTACGAGCCGTATCAGTGGCTGCGGCTAAGAACTTTAAATTTGAGTCATCTGAATCAGCCGACCAACGGAAGCTTCAATTTATATTTTTGTACACGTATTCGGGAAAAGAAACATTAATACGATACCAATGTCCTTACCGCATGAACGTCGTCCTTGAGACGTTGCCGGTAGATGTCACAAACACGCAAACGCGTTAATCACGAGGCATGGCAGGTCTTTCAAATGACGCTTGGTAATTTCTGTTTGGGATAACAGATCTTGCGTATTTTAGAGTTTCAAGCTTCGCTTTCCAACATCTTTTTGGCTTCCAAAAGCTCTGCTTTGTGCACATCAGTAACCACCGGGTATTTCAGATCGAGTGATTCCATCTTATTGACGACGATCTCTGAAACGGCGAGCCGGGTGAACCATTTCTTGTCCGCCGGGATGATATACCACGGTGATTTTTCGGTCGATGTCGCCTCGATCGCCTCGGTGTAACATTTCATATAGTCGTCCCACATTGCTCGTTCTTTGACATCGCCCATTGAGAATTTCCAGTTCTTTTCTTCCTCATCGATGCGGGCGAGGAACCGGGCCTTTTGCTCTTCTTTTGAAATATTGAGAAAGAATTTTATGATGTGCGTGCCATTCTCGGCGAGGTGGTCTTCCCAATCACGGATATGCTTGAAACGCTTTTTCCAGATATCCTTGTCATTCAACGTCTCATCCGGTAATTGCTGAAATTGCAGTATTTGCGGATGCACGCGGACGACGAGGACCTCTTCGTAATGCGACCGATTAAAGATGCCTATCTTTCCGCGCTCGGGCAGATTTTTTTGGCAGCGCCAGAGAAAATCGTGGTCGAGCTCCTCGGACGATGGCTGTTTGAACGACACGACATGACAACCCTGCGGATTTACCCCGCTCATCACATGCTCGATCGCGCCGTCCTTGCCGGCGGCGTCCATCGCCTGAAAGATCAGAAGCAGCGTAAACTTGTCCTGAGCATACAAAACATCCTGAAGCTCTCTCAGCCGCTGAACATTTTTCTCAAGGTCTTTTACCGCTTCCTTTTTCTCTGTATAGTCGCCCGTGAAATCCGTAGGGTGATCGTTCAGATTCACCTTTGAGCCTTCGGCAACGCGAAATTTGTCAATTTTCATATGAGCCACAGATTAACACAAATGAATACAGAATTTGATACGATATTTGTTTGGCTCAAATGACTTTATGAATATAGGCATCACGGTTTATCCAACATACGGTGGCAGCGGTATCGTCGGTTCGGAACTTGGGCGGGACTTGGCTGAACGCGGGCACAATGTGCATTTTATTTCTTCGTTTTTGCCGACGCGGTTGACAGAGCTGAGCGAACGAATTCATTTTCACGAAGTGGAGATGATGTCGTATCCGTTGTTCGAGCATCAGCCGTATGACCTCGCGCTTGCGACCAAAATGGCAACGGTCGCCCGTGCGGAAAAGCTCGATCTGCTGCACGTCCATTACGCGATACCACATTCAATCTCGGCGATCCTGGCGCGCGAATCGATCAAGCAAAAACGATATGTTCCTGTGATCACGACGCTTCACGGGACGGACATTACTTTGGTTGGTGCAGATCGCAGCTATCTGCCGATCACGCGTTACGGCCTGCAGCAGTCGGACGGCGTGACGGCCGTTTCCAAGTTTTTGATGCAGGCGACGATCGAAACATTTGATTTTGACGAGATCGAGGTCATACCAAATTTTATTTGCCAAAATCATTACAAGCGCCTGCCGGATTCACCGCTGCGCTATGAGCTCGCCGCAAACGGCGAGCGTCTGCTTGTTCATGTATCGAATTTTAGGCCCGTGAAACGGCCAGCCGATTGCATCGAGATCCTCGCTAAGGTTCGCGCCTCCGGCGTGAACGCCCGGCTCGTTATGGTCGGTGATGGGCCGGAGCGTTCTGCGTGCGTGTATCGGGCCGAACAATTAGGCATGAAAGAACACGTCGCATTTGTCGGCAAGCAAGCCAATATT
>JBKJJR010000371.1:0-2578 GCA_046597835.1 Pyrinomonadaceae bacterium | reverse complement strand
GTAAAAATGAGCGGCCGGGCGGCACGCCAGGCGGCCTCGTTCTTATCATTTTTGAGCACGACCATTACATACCAACGCCCCGAGGTGGTGTCGAGCGGTATCGCGTGAGCCTCATCCGATTGCGGGCTGTACACTGACGGGCCGGAATTTGGAAAATTCTTAAGGTCTTCACCCAGGCGAGATCCTTCCATTAGCGGCGGCAGGCCCACGAGATCTTTAAGTTTTTTGTAGGTGACGTTTTCGTTCTCGTCATAGGCCGGCAGATAGTCCGGATTGAGACTGTCGGTGACGTTCCAACTGTCGTCGATAGTAATTATGTCTTTGATCCGCTCTCGGGTCGCTGCGTCGAAATAGGTTTGACCTTTGTCGATCAGGTCCTGAACGCGCAGGTCTTCGACCGTGATGCTCGTCAGCCCAAGGGTGATACCGGCAACCAATGCCTGCGCCTGCTCCTCGCGAAGATCGGTGTTCTCCTGTTGAGTAAGGAGATTCAGATAATACTGCACTCCGATCGTCGTAGCGAGCAAGAGGGCAAGTATTAGCAGCAGCCTGCCTCGGAATGTGTTAACGAATCTCATGTGACATTAAATCATTGTTACAAAAAACGACTTGCGTCGCCGCCGAATGAATGTTATATTCATCGTTAGTTTTTTCGCAAACGCTCAAGTGAGCTAATTTTCGATAGATCGAGATTTTTCGATCTCCTCCATTAATCTCAAATTCAAATCCGCCGAACGAGGTAAAAGCATGAAGTTAGTGTGCCCCAAATACTCTGTCGCCAGCGCGTTGTTGGCGTTTTTTGTTTTGAGTCTGGTATCGACCGGCAGCGTTTTAGCGCAATCTAAAAAAAGCTCAGATACAAAAAAGGTCGTTGCTAAGAAGTCTAAACAGACTGCAAAGGATGCCAAAAAAGCTAAAGATAATAAGAAAATAGCCGCCAAGGACCAGAAAAAAGAAAAGCTCTCGTCCAAAGAACGTGCGAAGTTGGAGGCGAAGGCCAAAAAGGACGCAAAACACGCCAAAAACGACCCCAAAAAATCAAGGGAGTCCAAAGCTGAAGCAACCGAGCGCCGCCGCAGGGAGGAAGAACGCCGCCAGGCAATACTTGCCGAGCAGCGTCGGCGCGAACAGGCTAGACGTGATGCCATCGCCCGGCAGCTCGCCTTTGAACGTGGACTCCGGATTGAGACCGTTACAAACATTTCAAACGACAAAACCGACGGCGAAGATCTACGAGTAAGAGCGGTCGCGATCAATGCACTTGGCAATCATGCCGGTTCGGTGGTCGTAATGGAGGCACAAACAGGCAAAGTGCTGACGATAGTTAATCAGGATTGGGCAGTTCGCAGCAGCATCCGGCCATGCTCGACCATCAAACTTGTTACTGCAGCCGCCGGATTGAACGAAGGCGTCATTAGCAAAGAAACAGGTTCGATACGCGGCACCGCGACACGGCGCGACCTTGATGACGCGCTTGCTTTCTCAGATAACGTATATTTCCAGCGGGCGGGTGCTCAGCTTGGCAATAATAAGCTCATCGATTATGGCAAGAAACTGGGCCTCGGCGAACAAACGGGCGTCAATCTCGAAAACGAAGCTCCGGGCAGATTACCCTACAGCAATAACAACGCGCGTATTTATTCGCATGGCGATGATACTGAGGTTACGACCATACAGCTTGCGGTAATGGCAGCCGCTATCACAAACGGCGGCCGCCGGGTTCTGCCCCGGATACCCCGAAACAGTCTCGAAAAGAGCGATTTTCGGACATTTTACAAAGCAAACGTCGATCTGCCACAGCAGAACGTCCGCCGTGTAATACCAGGAATGATGGGAGCTGCCGATTACGGCACTGCACGTCGGGGAGTCGATCATTCGCTTGGAGTAGCGGGCAAGACGGGTTCGTGCATCGATAAAGGATCTTGGGTCGGACTTTTTGCGTCGGTTGCGCCGGTGGAAAAGCCAAAATACGCCGTCGCAGTGATAACTCGCGGCCAGCGTGAACGCGGCAAATATGCCGCTGCTGTCGCCGGACAGATCTATAGCGCGCTGAGCAGCCAAATCGTCAGGACCGACCGCAATTTGGCCCAGAACGAATTTCATGTCAAGCCAAAATATGATGTTAAGTCGGCTGCCCAAATAGCAAACTCCGATGACGAAGATCTTCTCTCCGAGGAAGATAGCGAGTTCTCCGGCAGCGAGATGAACGGGCGTCCCGTTATCGTTGTGCCCGGCGCTCCGCCGTCGATAAAGAAATTGGTTACCAAAACAGGTAATTCGAGACCAATGTTTCCGCCAGTCGTGATCACCTTCGATAAGGACGGCAACGAAGCAAAGTAAAAATTCCCCTTGGGATTAGCCTTTAGTAAGTGGTGGCTCAACGTTGATTTTCCACGCTGCGTTGAGCCATTACTTGCGTGCGGGCTGCTGACACTTGACATCTCAATCAAATTTACGGGAATATTGTCCTTTTCTAAAGATTTGGTAAAATTAAATATTTCGTAAATATTGGATGTTATTCCTGCAAAGCGTAGCAACTTTCTTATCAGGCATTTCATCTGAAATAGCGCGAAACCGG
>JBKJJR010000229.1:0-8635 GCA_046597835.1 Pyrinomonadaceae bacterium | reverse complement strand
TCTTTTTTGTAAGCGTATCGCCCTTTTTCTCCATCACTGACGGTGTCAGAAAGATGTACCACGGCGAGCCCCAGTTACGTTTGTCACCCGTTGCCTGGCGGTAAGCATAATGGAGCGTATATTGTCGCTTGTCTCGGTTTTCTGATTCGTAAACCGCTGGAAATGTGATCTTTAACGTATCGAGAATTGATTTCATATCGGCGACCGAACCGTATTCACCAACGCCAATGACGTTGAGGCCGTTGCCCTTGTATTTTTCGTAAAGCCTTTCCACCATCGGTGCGTCATGCCGCCAATTGCCGCACCACGGAGCAAAATAAACGACCATCGTCAGCTTTTTGCCTTTTGCAAGATCTCGCAGACTGACGTCCTTGTTCGTTTGGACATCCTTATAAGTCCAATTCTTGAAGTCGATCTCCTTTTCAACGATGGGCGATTGTTCGTTCTGGCCGAACGTCAAAACAAACCCAAATAGTATTATTCCAAGCGTAAAAAGTGATTTCATCGTTACGACCTCTGGTTACAAAAGACTAACTTTTAAGATGCGTATTATCAAGGGAAAAGTTGGCAGCTAGCCGTGAACAAGATTTCGACGAACCTTCCTCGACCAGTAAACGACATTCAAATAGATACCCGTTAATGCCGAAAGTGCGGTAAGAGCCGAAAATATCAACAGCAACGTCACCTGCCAGCCTTCGGCGAAGAAATAGAAATGAGCTTCGCGAAAAAACCTTGTTTTGAGCCCGGGCGGCGCGGACATGCGAGCTTGGCCCGTCTCAGCGTCGATAAATATCGAATCCGCTCCAAGCCCGCCGACCGATTGATATTGTGGCCTGCCATCTTTCATCAGCAGCGTCAACGCTGTCGCCGGGAGCGTTTTACCGGCAAGTACGTTTGCGTTTGAGAGAGCCTCGGCAGGCGAGACTTTAATGTGGGCAGTGTCGATCCTTTCAACTGTTCCGCCCTCGACGGTGTTTGGAAGAGCAAATAGAAACCCGCTTAATGCCCACGCAAGAACCGGGATGGAAACAACGATCCCGAGTATTAAATGAACTTGGTAAATGAACTTTCTCATATTACTTTTGCGACTGACGGACACAGATTAGCACAGATACGAGATCTGGAATGGAAAGCTAAATTTCCGGCCAGACCGGAATTAAGATCTGTGTGCATTTGTGTTACTCTGTCGCTAATAAATATGAGCGTTCAACCAACAGTATCGGACATTTTCAGGAGGGCTTTGGAGATGCGGGCTCAAAATCCAAATTCGTCTTACAAAGATGTATCCAAGCAGATCGAGAGCGAGTTCGGCGGCGGCGGGTTTCCGTCTACTGAGATGCTTACCATTCCCGAGTATGACAACATCACTCCGCAGGAAGATTGGACCGCCGGGCTGCCTGTTGTGATGCGCGGCATTCAGAACCAAGATTGGACCGAGATCGCTCACGGCATTATCATCAGCCTTGAACAGGTCGAGAATTATCCAAAACAATCGGGCCGGGAGGACGACCCGGACAAGGAATGGCGAAACCGAACAAAACGCATCGCCGGAGCCGAAGAAAAAGTGCTCGAAGAATGGATGCCGGACGACCTGATGGCAATGGCAAAGAGAAATGTAAAGTAAGCCTTCGGAATAAGAATTAGTATCAAAAGAAACCTTAAACAGGATGTTCTGGATGAAATCATAAATCATGTCTCCCCTGCTCATCCTGTTTGAATCGCCTTATGGTAAATTAGACCCATGGGCCACGTTGATATACTTGCGGTTTTTGCTCACCCCGACGATGCTGAACTAACCGTCGGCGGCACGCTGCTGAAGATGAAACATCTCGGCTACCGCACCGGTGTTCTCGATGTAACAGCCGGAGAGATGGGAACCCGCGGCACGCCTGAATTCCGCTCCGATGAAGCAGTTGATGCGGCAAAGATATTAAAACTCGACGTGCGCGAAAATCTAGGCCTTGTCGATGGTCATGTTTTCGTAACAGATAATGAGAGGGTAAAGCTCGTTAGAGCGCTGCGGCGTTTAAAGCCAAAAGTGATCCTTACGCATCAGATCGGCGACCCGCATCCCGACCATGAGCACATCGCTCAACTCGTGCGCGAATCAGCACGCCTTGCAAGCATGCGGCGTTACGATGAGGAGACAGGCACTGACAAGATCGCGGCGCCGATCGTCGCACACAATATTTTTTCGCAACGCGTCGAGCCGTCGTTTGTCGTTGATATTTCGGATTTTCTCGAAGATAAAATGGCAGCGATCAGGTCTCACGGGTCGCAGTTTTACGATCCCGGATCAAACGAGCCCGAAACACGGCTTACGGCTAAGAACTTTCTCGACGAGTTGGAGGGCCGCTCGCTGTATTTCGGCTCGCTTATCGGAGTTGCAGCGGGCGAACCGTTTTATGTTCGGGAAATGTTGAACGTCGCCGACCCGATCGACCTGCTTACAAGGCCGATGAACTTATACTCCTAAAAAATGAACAACCCGTCGCCGGAAGATATCGAGCTTAATAAAAAGCGAGCGGTTCTCGAACGGCTAAAAGACCGCCTTGCCGACCGTGAAGAAGAGATGGCCGATCTGCGTGCCGGGCTCACTCAATTTGAAACTCAATACACAATGCAGGTCGGGCGTTTATACGCTGAACTTGACGATATCGAAGCTCAGATCGCCGAAGAAGAATTCAAGCTAGTTCCGGACGACGAAGAGATCAAGAAAAAGGCCGAAGAACTTCGCCGCCGTGCCGAGGAGTCGGCAAAGCGTGCCGAAGAAGCTGCGGCACACGGCTCGACAAACTGGCAGCCGACACAAGAGGCTAAAAAGGCCTATCACAATCTCGCCCGCACGATCCATCCCGACCTCGCTCTCGATCCGGCCGAAAAGGAAAAGCGTCACGGATTGATGGCAAAACTAAACGAAGCCTACTCGTCAGGCGATCAAACAACATTAAACAAGCTGGTCGAGGATCTCCGAAACAGCCCCGATCTTGTCAAAGGCGACTCGATCGGCGACGAACTCGTGCGTTCGATCCGCCAAATATCGCAGGTAAAGAAGCGGCTAATTGAGCTTCGCGAAGAAAAACTTGCGGCCGAGCTTTCAGAGCTCTATGTTCTGCGGGAGAAGATGCTTGCTGAGATGGTCGAAGGCCGGGATATGATAAAACAGATAGCCGCTCGAACGGGTGTCCAGATCAGGAAATCGGAGCGTAGGCTGGCAAATCTCCGGGATGTCAATAAGGCGGCCGAGGAATACGTAAAAGACAAATTCGGCATGGATATTTCGGCGTTCAGACAGCCGCCGCAGTGAAATATTTTTCTTGACACGATTCACAGTTTGTGCAAAAGTTTGAATATATCGCTTTTATTGTCGGCCTTATTGAGGAAAACTGGATTTTCAGGGGTTCGCGGCTGCATACGCCCTGTATGCAGCCGTGATAAAGGGGGCGACGGTGTGAGAAACGGCGCCCCCGCTTTAGATCGAATTTCCCGCAGCATGGGCTGACGCCCATGCCCACTGAAAATTGTAACCTCCCAGCCAACCGGTAACATCAACCACCTCGCCAATAAAATAGAGGCCCGCGACCTTTTTCGATCCCATTGTCTGTGAAGAGAGTTCATCGGTCGAAACTCCACCAATTGTCACTTCTGCCCGGTCGTAACCCTCGGTTTCGCGAAATCTCAATTGCCAATTAATTAGCTTTTTTGCGACAGACTCTATTTCGGGGTCGTTCATTTGATACAAAGGTTTGTTTTCGAACTCACGCATTGCAAACTCGTCAGCAAAACGATGCGGCAAGAATTTGCCCAGAAAATTGCCGAGATTCAAACGGTTTTGACGGTTTTCCGAAAGCTGTTTCAGCACATCCGTTTCAGGTGTGAGGTGAAACGAGACAAACTCACCAGGCTTCCAATAGTTCGATATCTGCAGGATCGCGGGGCCCGAAAGTCCGCGATGTGTAAACAGAATATTTTCACGAAAACTGCGTTTCCCTATCGAGACAATCGCATCGACGGAAACGCCGGACAATTGTTTGAAATTCTCACCTTTCAGCACAAGTGCCACAAGCGATGGCCGGGTTTCAACGATTTTCAGGCGAAATTGGCGAGCGATGCGATAACCAAGATCGCTTGCGCCGATCTTTGGAAATGAAAGACCGCCGCACGCAATAACCAGGGTTTTTGCCTCAAATACGCCTTGATTGGTCTCCAGCCGAAATTCCTCGTTTTTTAAGACATTCGCAACAGAACAGAGTGTTTTGATCTCGACCCGTGCATTTCGGCATTCCCGCAGGAGCATTTCGACGATCTGACGCGAGCTCTCTCGGCAAAACAACTGTCCCAGCTTTTTTTCGTAATACGCGATCTTGTGTTTTTTGACCAGATCAACAAAATCCTGCGGCGTATATCGCGACAAAGCGGATTTGCAGAAATGCGGATTTTGCGAGATGAAATTCTCTGACGATGTATTGATGTTCGTAAAATTGCATCGCCCGCCGCCGGAGATAATGATCTTACGGCCTACTTCTGCATTATGCTCGATGACGAGAACTTTTCGCCCACGTTTTCCCGCCTCGATCGCGCAAAACAGCTCGGCTGCTCCGCCGCCGATGATTATAGCGTCATATTTCATTCAGGCGAGATAGCGCTCTTTCAGAACATTGATATGATGCCTGGTATGGCCCGCCATAATGTAGGCCAACGCTCTCACGGAGACGGGATTGTCGTTTGCGGTTCCCATTCGCTTTAACCCTTCATCAGAGATGTTATTGAGCATAAGCATGGTCGATCGCCGCTGCAGGTCAAATTCGTTGAGCAGATCGGCAAACGAGCGGTTATTTGCGTTTGAATTTTCTATGTAGCCGTCCTGTTCAAAGCCTTCGATCGGTGTTTCGTCGCCGCGCGAGATACGCAGCACGCGATAGGCAAAGATCCGCTCGCCGTCGATCAAATGGCTCAGCAATTCCTTGATCGTCCATTTGCCCTCTGCGTATGCAAACGTGCCTTTTTCCTCAGCCACGTCAGAAAACATAGAACGCAAGTCGGCGGACTGTGCTTCCAAAATAGGAATCGCCTCATTGCCTTCAATGAGCGAAATGTAATTGTTGTAATACGGAGCAAATTCGTTTGATTCTGGTCTGTTCATACTATTTATTGGTTCTTATTCTTTCCTTTCCCTATCTCTGTGAACGCAATGTCATAGATCGCGTATTTCTCCCATTCTTTGTGATCGAAATGCCACCATTCGTTTGGGTTGACGATGAAGCCTTCGCTCTCCATTAACTGCCGCAACAGGTCGCGGTTTGAGCGTTCCTCGTCGGTGCCGCCTTTATAATCGGGCGATGCACGTTCTGTAAATTCATCATAACCCGACGGCATAGGGACACCCTTGCTGGTTTTCAGGTTATAGATTCCTAGATCGACGGCGCAGCCTCGGTTATGTTTAGAGCCTTTTGCTGGGTCGGCGACATATTTCCGCTGTTCTGGTGTGACAACATCCCAAAATAGTTTTGTTATCGTCCACGGCCTGTAACCGTCATAAATAACAAGCCCCAATCCCTTTTTCTTCAATAGTTTATGCACACGAACTAATCCTTCCGCCGCCGGACGCTGTAAGAACGCTCGCGCCTCGGGATAAACCGCACGCCCGACAAAATTGTTGGCCGTTGCGTATCGAATATCTAGTTTTATGGTCTTATCGAGCTTTATCAGTTCTATCAAATCGGCCTCGCGTTTATTTTCTTCCTTTGGCGCTGCATTTTGGGCAAACGCGCAAGAAAAACGGATAAGGCATAACGCCGCAACGGTAAATCTTAGATAGAGTTTTCGGTTCATTTGAAAAAACTTATATCTAAACTATTGAAAAATGAGCCCAAAAAGATTATTTTTAGATTGTCATGCAGGAAGAACCTACAAACCGAACTTGCCCGGCCCGCAAATGGACAAAACGCGCGGGCACGATCGCCTTCCTATTTTTCCTCGGCAAAGGCCTTGTATGGCTCGGCGCTATTGCCGCCGGTGCTTATTACAGTTTCAATTAACGCTTACGGTTTTTTCTGCTCGGATTCAGGCATAGCATCGTCATCGAGTATCTTAACGTCAGTGCCGTACTTCTGGTAATCCTTGAAACGGATCAGGTTGCGGGTTTCAAAGACCTTGCCTTTTTCGCGCATCGTCAGCCGTACATCTGACACCGATGGCAGCAAATATTTCTCGTCCTCGATCCTTACCCAATCATAATCGATGTTCCGCTTTGCGGTAGCGACCGGAAATGTGTCGGGGATCTCCGTCGCCTCGCTCTCGATCCGCAAAACACGCGCGTTCTCGCGGTCGATCCAGATGCGTCCCTTCGTGCCGGCGATCGTCGTAGCGGTCGTGTATCCGGTGGCTGAGATCACCTCGCGGGCACGGTCCTTAGTGATCGAGAACTCGAAAACCAAAGCCTTTCGCTGGCGGAGCACATCAGTATCGACGATCGAGAATTTCGTCTCGCTCTCAAGCTTGAAGATAGTCGCGAGCACGCTTACAAATTCGCCGGTCGAGCTGGTTCCGCCGGTTTCCTCGTAACTTTGCTTCGCTTGCGCGTTATCCTGGACGACGCCGTTCACCGTCAGGACCCTGTAACTCTCTTCGCCGCTCGCACGATAGCTGACGGCAACCACCAGGCGGTCCAAGTTGCTAAAATTGTTGGTACCCGCGTATGCGGCAGATCGCTGTATCTGTTGCTTAACAACAAAATCAGGCATTTCCTCGACAGCGTCAAGCGTCTTTTTCCTGGCGCCGGCCAAAATGTCGGCGGCCTCTTTTGCTGTGGGCAGTTTCGCCCCAACGGGATTTTCGCGGCGGCGGCCCGCTTCCTCAAGTGCTCGTTTTAGTTCTTCATCATTAGCGCCTTTTGAACGGGTGAGGCCGCGTATGCCATCATTAACTACAAAATCGATGCCACGTTTTCTTAGTGCTTCGATAATGTCGACCTTGCCGCCGGGCGCCTTTTGCAGTGCGTAGAGCATTTTGACATACTCGGCCTGGGTCAGAGGCTTTTCCTGTGCAACGACGAACTGTACAAAGCATAGAATAATAAATATAAAAACGATCTTTTTCATCTCTTTTACTGATGTCCCGTTGCCGTCATAAGTTGTAAGACGCGATTGGAGTCTGCTGTCCCACTGTACCAACTTTTTTGTCGCACTTGTCGCGCCCTTGTCGCACACCTGACTGCGACATAGTAAATAGTGCAACGATTCGGTTTACGGCTGTGTTTTGGCCTTGTCTCACGGTTTTGCAAAAAAAGTTCGCCGCATTACGTTCAGACCCCAAGAGTTCGACGAACTTTAGTTTGTGGGGCCTCAAGCGTCCAACTAACCTTTGAAGAACATTCGCCTATTTTCAAAAAGGATACCGCTGTGATCGCAACGAGCCCGGATCAAATTAGCAAATTCTAAGGCCTATTGGAATACCAATTTTCCCGATATGGCGTAACTTTCCTGATAAGGCGTAAGTTTTCGAATACGATCTACAGACTATTTTCTATTTCAAACCTATGCGGTTTACGAGAGTTTCAAATCGCGGATCCGAACGCAACAGATCGTAGTTTGGGCTGACCTTGAGTGAGATCATTCCCTGTGCACGCGCGTCGAAAGCTCTTTCCAGGTAAACGAACGCTTGTTCGATGTTACCGGTTGTGGTGTAAAGACGCGCGAGGAACAAAGGATTGGCATTGCCGTTTTTCTCAGCATCCCGGGCCTGTTCAAGCTGTCTTTCACGAATGCCGCGCCAACCCGATCGGGCATAAACTGTTTTCCATAGTTGAATTTCGTCAGGTTTATCGTTAAATTGCTCCCACTGACGCAGAAATGACTCGAAAGCCAGATCGTCCTCACCTTTCATGAGATAAGAGCTGATGAGAGTGCTGTAAATTAAATAAAATCCAGCATCCAATTCGAAAGTTCTCTTTCCCTCAGCAATGGCCTCATCGTAATGGCGGGCGTAGAACAAGGCCTGTTGGTAAATGTAATGATTGAGCACCGACCCCGGTTCGAGGTCGATTGCTGTTTTGATTTCCGCAATTGATTCGTCCGGCCGCTCGAGAAAACTGAGCAGCAGCGCATACATTCGGTGGGCGGCGGCAGAATTCGGATTCAGCTCGATGGCACGTTTATGTTCGCGTTCGGCCCCGGCAAAGTCCCATTCGAAATTGGTCTTCATTTCACCCAAATACGAATGTGCCTCGGCAAGATCCGGATCTATCTCGAGGGCTTTTTCTACCGCTGTTTTCGCCTTAAGATATTGTTCGGTCGCATTGCCCGCGCCGCCCATAAACGCAAACGCCGTATGCACATTTGCCAATCCCGCGTATGCAGGGGCGTAGTTCGGCTCGAGTTTAATGGCTTTCTCATATGCGTCTATCGCCTTTGCAGCATCATCACGGTTGAGTTTGTCCGCCAATGCCGAGCCCAGCAGATAGAGGCGATATGCTTCGTCATTCGTCGTATATTGTTTTTGTGAGTTTAATTTGACGTCGTTCGATCTCACCGCAGATGCAGGTTGAAAATTGAAGGACAACAAGAAGATCAGAGAAATAGCACAAGCGAAACCGACGGTGAAAAGTATTATTCGCGTTTGTTGTTTTGGCTGAGTT
>JBKJJR010000146.1:0-3227 GCA_046597835.1 Pyrinomonadaceae bacterium | reverse complement strand
CGGATCGACGTGCCGCGTCGGATCGCGTTGACGCATTATTTTAATCTCGGCGCGACCGAGCGGCGGCTGAGGAAATTGCTGCGCGATTTCAAAATGGCGCCTATGAAAGAAGTTTTGAGTATTAGTTAAGTTTTATGACGGACAATGTACCCACCACGGTAGAGGAAAAGGTTCGCGATCATTTTCACGATGACGCTGAGCGGTTCGATGCGATCTACGGCGAGAAAAAGGGGCTTTTTCAAGCGTTTATAGATAATTACTGGCGCGGCGTTGTGCAAAAACGGCTTGAGATAAATGTTGAGAAGCTGGCGCCGTTCGCAGGCAAAAAGATACTCGATGTGGGTTGCGGCAGCGGTCGCTTTTGCATCGCATTCGCGCAAAACGGAGCCGAGAAAGTAATAGGCATCGACTTTGCGCCGGCGATGATCGAGATCGCGGACAAGATCGCTACCGAAGCTGGTGTGAGCGACAAATGCGAGTTTGTGGTTGGTGGCTTCCCGGACGCGATTGACGAAAGCGATGGGCCCTTCGATGCCTGCACCGGCAACGGTTTTTTTGACTACGTCGAGCATCCTGTTCCGATCATCACGCGGATGCGTGAGCTGACGCGCGGTAAATTGATCTTGAGTTTTCCAAAAGCTGTAGAGTGGCGCATTCCTCTCCGTCGCATCCGTTTTTGGCTAAAGGGAACGCCGCTGTTTCTATATCGCGAGTCCCAGGTTCGCGACATTCTCGCCCGGTCGGGGGTTACAAATTACGAATTTATACACCTCGACCGCGACTATCTTGTCGTCGCTGAAGTTTGATCTTGTCCAAAATCCTTCGATGAATCCTCAGCCAGACGAGCGGACAGAAAAAATTGAAAGCGCGCAGCCCATCCGCGTGCTTCATATCATCACACGGATGATCGTGGGCGGTGCGCAGGAAAACACCTTGCTCTCCGTTGTTGGTCTTGACGCGATGCCCGAATATGATGTGACGCTGCTCAGCGGCATCGACAAAGGCCGCGAGGGTGAGCTGCTCTCGCAGGCGCGTGAAACCACAAACCTGATAGTGCTTCCCGAAATGGGCCGCAGCATAGATCCATTTTCTGATCTCGCTGCATTTTGGAAACTCTATAAATTAGTAAAAGCGGGACGTTACCACATTGTTCACACGCATTCATCAAAGGCCGGAGTTCTCGGTCGCTTAGCTGCATGGCTTGCCGGGACGCCGATCATCGTGCACACGCTGCACAGCTTAGTGTTTCACGATTACCAGCCATGGATAGTAAACCGCGCTTGGTGGTTGACGAAAAAAATATGTGCGCCCGTCACCGATTATTTTATCAGCGTGTCGGCTGTCATCTCTGAGAAAGCGATTGCCGCCGGCATCGCAAAGCCCGAAAAATTTCGAACCATTTACAGCGGGATGGAACTTGATTGGTTCCTAAATGCAAAATTTGATGGGGACAAGGTAAAGCGGGAATTCGACATTCCTCTTGATTCACCAGTCGTCGGAAAGATCGCACGACTATTTTCGCTAAAGGGCCACGACCAACTGATGGACGCCGCGCCTGAGATCGTAAAACGCGTTCCGAATGTGCGGTTCTTTCTGATCGGCGACGGCACGTTGCTCGAACATCTTCAGGAGCGAGCGCGGGGATACGGCATTCTCGACAATTTTGTTTTTGCGGGCCTGATCGACCGGACGCGGATTCCCGAGATGATCTCGGCGATGGATGTCGTCGTCCACACCAGCTTACGCGAAGGGCTCGCTCGAGTTTTGCCGCAAGCCCTGGCGATGGGCAAGCCGTGCGTTTCGTTCGACATCGACGGGGCGCGTGAAGTTGTAATAAATGATCATACCGGCTATCTAGTTGAGGCCTTCGACTCAAAGGGACTGGCTGATGGCATTGCCCTGCTTATCGAAGATCCGGAACTGAGAAAGCAGTTTGGTGAGAACGGCAGACTGCACGTTGATCCTAATTTCCGCGCCGAAAAAATGGTCGCCGATATTTCCGAGGTCTATCAAATGCTGCTCAAACAACACGCGAATCGTATAGCCGCTTTTGATCTAAAGACGCTGAGGGCTTAAACAAAACAGTCCATTTTCTGCCATAATGGGTTTGCACTAGGGCTCGTAATTTCGTGACTATATGCCCGGTTTGGTCTCACACCCGATCTTCGTTGGAGCGGTTGCCGCGATCCTTTCGATCGCGTGCACCTTCGCTGTGCGCTCGTTAGCCGTTCGCCGCAATATTGTTGCAAAGCCAAAATCAGACCGGTGGCACAAGAGGCCTACTGCGATGCTTGGCGGCGTCGCAATATTCATAGCGACGGCGGCTGTTTATTTTCTTCTTGTGCCTTTGACGCGGGAATCATTGGTCGTTTTCGGCGGGAGCACTTTTCTTTTTACGGTTGGATTGGTTGACGACATCTTTAGTATTAGACCGTATCAGAAATTGATCGGACAATTGATCGGCGCGGGCATTCTGGTCCTTTCCGGCTTAAAGCTTCCGCTCACCGGTTTTGAGATAGTTGATATCTGGCTCACTGTTTTTTGGGTGATTGGCATCACCAATGCCATAAATCTGCTGGACAATATGGACGGTCTTGCAGCCGGCATATCGGCCATCGCCGCATTTTCGCTGGCCATGAATTTTGCCGCGAACGGGCTGACGAATGAACTGCTAATGACGACTGCGTTGATCGGTGCCTTGGCCGGATTTTTGGTTTTCAATTTCAATCCGGCATCCATTTTTATGGGTGATTGCGGCTCGATGTTTATCGGATTTCTGCTCGCCGGTTCCGTTTTACTCAATCAGGTAGGTGGCCGTTCGCGCGGCATTGGGGCGATACTTGCCGTTCCGGTTTTGATCCTTTTTGTGCCGATCTTCGACACAACATTTGTTACGGTTCTGAGAAAACTTTGGGGCCGCAAGGCGTCTCAAGGGGGCCGCGACCACACATCGCACAGACTTGTTGCGCTTGGCCTCTCCGAACGGACAGCCGTTTTGATGCTGTACGGATTTGCGGTTGTCGCCGGCACACTCGCATTGCTTGTCGGTCAGATCGGGGCGATCAAGAGTTTCGCTCTAATCGGGCTTTTCATCGTCGTGCTGGTAATAATTGGCGTATATCTTTCGAAAGTAAAAGTTTACGAAGGTTTAGAAGAAGAGCAGGCAGTTCAGGAAAACGCAGCATTCGCGTTCCTCGTCAACGTATCGCACAAACGTCGCCTCTTTG
>JBKJJR010000177.1:0-3244 GCA_046597835.1 Pyrinomonadaceae bacterium | reverse complement strand
CACGTTTTTAACCTGACGGACGTTGACGACCGCATTATCAACGAAGCCGTGAAACAAAATATCAGCATCGACGAATTTACGGCGCCTTATATCCAGTATTTTTGGGAAGATTTTGACGCTCTCGGCAACGAACGGCCCGAGGTGACGCCGCGAGCGACGCATCACATAGCCGAGATGATCGATATCATCTCGAAGCTGCTCGAAAATGGCCACGCTTATGAATCCGACGGCTCGATCTATTACCGGATCACGGCCTTTCCCGAATACGGCAAGCTCTCGAAGATCAGTTTTTCCGGCAACATCGCCGGCGGCAGCGATAGGATCGACACCGACAAATACGACAAGGAAGACGCCCGCGATTTTGCGTTGTGGAAGCTCGTCGGCCCTGAAGATCAGCCCGGCTGGGACGCTCCTTTTGGGCGCGGACGTCCGGGCTGGCATATTGAGTGCTCGGCGATGGCGATGAAGTATCTCGGCGAGACATTTGATCTTCATGCCGGGGGAATGGATCTTCAATTTCCGCATCACGAAAACGAGATCGCTCAATCTGAAGGTTCGACGGGAAAGCTGTTTGCAAAATACTGGATACACAGCGAATTCCTAAAGATCGACGACGTGACGATGTCGAAATCAAAAGGCAATTTCTTTACGTTTCGAGATCTCAAAGAGCAGGGTTATTCGCCCCTAGCGATGAGATATTTATTGCTTTCAGTTCCCTACCGAAAGCAATTGAATTTCACATTCGACGGATTGCAGGGAGCAGAATCCACTGTTGAGCGACTACGAAATTTCAGATCGCTTGTGTCGGATGCAAAGACCCGCGAAGGCTCGAGTTCAGAAGCTTCGATGTCTGTCGCAAGAGCCTTGACCGATTTTGAGGCAGCAATGGACGACGACTTTAACACCGCTGCCGCACTTGCCTCTATACATGACTTGGTTCGCGAGATCAACACAATTCTCGCAAGCGACTCGCTTCAGGCTGATGATCAAAGTGCCGTTCTGGATGCAATCAGTAAGTTTGATTCTGTGCTTGGTATTTTTGGTAAGGAAGACAGTGAGATTCTCGACGTCGAGATCGAAGCCCTGATCACCGAGCGTCAGGAAGCTCGTCATCAGCGTGACTTTGCCCGATCCGATGAGATCCGTGATCTTTTAGCGGATAAAGGCATTGTTTTGGAAGACACAAAAGATGGCGTGCGTTGGAAACGAAAGGTTTAATTGTCAAAGAGCTAAATAAAACTTTTTACAAAAGCTTGCCGTCAATGCTTGTATAAAACATCTGAACTTCTTTGAATGTGTGTGTCTCGCGGCAATAAGAAAGGCAACGCTCAAACGGCTTCGAATAGATGTGAATGCTCACCGCCCTTTCGCCGTATTCTGCAAGATTGAGTATTTGATGGATCGGCTCTTCAAGTTCGACCTTTGCGGCGAGACAATCGGAAAGCTCGAAACTGTCGGCCTCGCGTAACTTGCAGTGGTTTTGCGATTCGTCGATTGAATCGACGCTGAAATTTTGTCCTCGAAGTCGGCCGATAGGAACCATCATCCAGCATTTTTGATCGGCATGATTATGTACAGCAGAGGCCTGGCCGCTTTCCCAACAGATCGCCATCAACTCAAAACGCGCGTCTTTATATATCAGGTTGCGAGTGTAAAAATCAGAATTCCAAAATAGATACTTGTCGATAGAATAGACATCGACGCGATTGTCCCCCAAATAAGAATAGACATTGTCGCAGGTGAACTCATCGTCACTTATCGACCGCAACCCTTCTATTAATTTGTCCACACTTAACATAGTTTTTTCTAAGTCAAAGGTAAAAATTCAAAAGTCAAAGTCTTATCAAAACAGGCCCGAATAATACGTTTGCCGGTAATTGAGCGTCGAGCATTTACCGTCAGCCAACGGGTCGCCGGTATCTTTGCAGCAAGGATTTGCCCGCGAGCATGTGAGGCCGTTCTTGAGCAATGTTGCAAGTGCATTTTGACCGAGGCCCGATGGGTGAAAACAATCGCAGCAAGAGATCTGTTCTGACTTGAATTTATAGAACCACGGCACATCGCTATAGACAAACTCGGTGTCCGGTGTCTTAATTCCGCCGCCGACAATTTGCCCGCCGATCATGACAACGGGCGACCGGCCGCCGTCCCGGATCACGGCATATTCTTCGGTCACCTTTTTCAATATGTCATGGTAGGCCTTCATCGTCGTATATGTGTCGACAATCCGAGTCGAGGAGCAGTCGCGCGTTAGCGAGCCGCAAATATTTACGTTTCCCCAAAGAAACTGACATGTGCCGAAGACCTGGCAGTTCGTTTTGCTACCAAAATTGCAAAGCTGCGAGACGCGGATTGGCGAAATAACGCCGATGCGTGTCTGGCCGATCGACATAAGAATATCCAAGCCTTTTCGCAGTTCACGCTCGAACGCGTCGGGGTTCGTTTTGCAGTAGTTACCCGGATCGAGATCGCTGCTTGAGCAAGACGCATTTATCTTTGCGATCGTGCCGGAACAACTGTCATTGTGGCCGAGAAATACTACTGCCAATCGGGTTGCCGGCTGCGAGGAAAGAAAAGTGCTGACGTTTCCGGCCTGAGAAACAAAATTTGCAAGCAGGGTTGCGCCTGATGCCGCATGATTCGGCAAGGGTGCGATCAGGTTCTCTCCGGCATCGCATTCCATTTGTTCGAATATGCTGAAAACATTTTCGCTTCCGGCAGCGCAAAATGTCGCTCCGTGTGTGTCGCTCGTCAGCCAATTATAAGTTTCCTGATCGCCATTGGAGCATGGGAACGCGTTCCCGGCATTAAAGCCTTTTGAAATGCTGTCGCCCGTGATATCAACAGCCTGAATGCCCAACTGAGCCGATGCGGAAACGGTCAGCACGAGCAATACAAGTACCGTCATTGAAATGAGGCGAAATTTCATATTTTTACGTTCACTTATTTCTCTTGTGCTTTCTTCAAGAAGTCAACGAATTCTTCTGCGTTTCGCGTCAAACCCGGAAACGCTGCTACGACCTTACCGTTTACATCTAGAACGGCATAATACGGTAGAGCGACCGTGCCGAAGATATCCTGTTCCATTTGCTGCTGGCGTTCGTAGATATCGCCGTCGCCATCAGTGTAAAGACTGACTAAAACGAACTTCTCCATCTCAGCCTTGACCTCGGGACGGGTGAACATATTTGCTTCCATCCAGCGACAGTTCGTGCAGGTGTAACCCGTGAAATCCAGAAAAAGG
>JBKJJR010000030.1:0-6342 GCA_046597835.1 Pyrinomonadaceae bacterium | reverse complement strand
CGGCTGACATAGTGGTCTCGAACGCGGATATGTGGTTCACCGAGACGAAACTGCTCGAAGATCGTGAGCAAAGTTATCCTGAAAAATACTGGCAAAAACGCGTGATGGCACCGTCGGCGTTCATAATATACCTCGGCGTCATCGAAAAGCTACCGAGTCTCGTTCATCACAATCTTCTGTTCTCGGAAGACTGGCGAAAGAATTTTGACGACATATATAAGGACCCATGTTTGCCTGACGAGCCTTCATTATATGTATGTGCCCCGAGCGTGACGGACGCGAGCGTCGCTCCCGAGGGCAAGGAGAATTTGTTCGTGCTTGTGCCGATCGCGTCGGATTTGTCGTTTACCGAGGTGGAAAAAGAGGCTTATGCTGATCGAGTCTTGGCGTTGATGGAGACAGAGATGGGTTTGCCCGGGCTTCGCGAAAAGATCGAATACAAGCGGATCTACACGGTAGATAATTTTGCGGTCGATTACAACGCATTCAAAGGCTCCGCGTTGGGTTTGGCACATACCCTGCGGCAGACGGCGATATTTCGACCAAAAAACAGGTCGAAAAAGGTTGAGAATCTTTTTTATGTTGGTGCGGGAACAAATCCCGGCATTGGCACGCAGATATGTCTGATCAGCGCGGAATTAGCATATAAACGCGTCCACGGCATCACGACGGCGGAACCGCTTGAGACGCTCTAAAACAGCTTATCCAAAGCGATCTGCCAGAAGATGAGAAAGCCGCTGAGGACGTTGATGATCGGGAAATAGCTGTAGAGCTTGAATAACCGTCCGGTTTTGACCGAGCGGGCCGACGCGATCATTAATATTAGGTAAATGCTGCCGAGAGAGAGGCTTACAAATCCGAGATATTCGGCCGAAATTATCGCTGCGGAAAGATAAAGGACGGCACAAATCGCAAGTGTCGCGTACGGCCCTAGAAAAGTCGCAATTGTCTTCAAACCGGCCTTAGAGTCGGCCTCGATATCGGGGATCGCGGAATACGCATGCATCGCTGCAGTCCAAAGGGCGGCGGCGATAATAATCTGAAATGGCGGATACTTACCGGAAACCAATGAGTAAGCAAAGACGCCTGGAATTACATAAAGAATGTTGAATGCCGAATCGAGAAATGGTTTGGTTTTGGCCCTTATTGGCCGAGCCGAGTAAAAAATGGAAAAGAATAGAAAACAGGCTCCGGCGACGATAGTTGGGACATTGCCAAGAAACAGAATGTACACGAAGACAAAATTGGTGGCAAATATCGCAAGCCAAAGTTTTGGTCTTCGTTCCGGCGTAACTAGGGTCTCATACCCATTTTTTTTTGCATTAAGTTTATCGGTTTCATAGTCATAGATGTCGTTGACACCATAGATCAAAAGGTTTGCGGGGAAAGTGAAGTAAAAACCATACAGAACAAAAAGCCCCCTATAAAGTTGCTGTGGATTCTCAATGCCCGCGATCAGGCCAACAATGTACGGGCCGAAAATATAGAACCAAAACCGCGGCCGGCTGACCTTTAATAAGAATCTGAGATAGGGCATAAACAAATGATAGTATGGCGATTCGGGCGTTGCCCGTCTATATCTGAATGCGGGTGATCAGCTACCAAAACTTAATTCTCACGCTCGTCGTGCTTTTAATATTGGCGACGATGGCGTTTTTCATGGCCAATGTCGTGATACCCGCTGAAGCTCATTTCGTTTCCGGCATCAACGTCATCCTGTTTTCGATCCCGGTATTCTGGGCATCCGTCAGGTGGCTCGGGCGAAAGGACGCAATTATCTTATTCGTCATTTTCGGCGTTTTGGCTTTGCTGATCGAGACTAGTGCGATCATCACAGGCTTTCCGTATGGACACTTTGGGTATTCGGAGTTGCTCGGGTACAAACTGTTTGGTTATACGCCGTGGACGGTCGCTTTGGCGTGGACGCCGCTGGTTTTGGGGATATACGCGGTCGTGCGACGGACGGTTGGGAACCAAATTTTGCGGGTCGTTTTGATCGCGGTTTTTCTCGTTATTTTCGATCTCGTGATCGATCCGGGAGCCGTTAAGATCGGATTTTGGCGGTACCAAGGCGGCGGGCCGTTTTACGGTGTGCCTGTCTCAAATTTTGTCGGTTGGGTATTTTCGGGAACTATTGCGGGCATCGTGATGGAAATCTTTGCCGCCATTCGTAAGCCGCTGCTGCCTGCTCCGGTGCAGCTTGTCTCGAGCGCATTTTTTCTTTTATCGTATTGGACCGCACTCGCGTTTTTCTTGGGTTTTGTGGCTCCGACATTGATCGGTCTCGGCATTTTACTGGCCCTTATGGCTTTTTACGCAAAATATCATTATCCGTTCGACGACATGATCGTGATGGTCGATGAAAACAACATTCCCATCGGCACCGAGCGGAAGCTGCCGGCCCATAATGGCGACACCAAACTTCATCGGGCGTTTTCTATTTTTCTATTTAATGACAAAGGCGAGGTGCTCCTACAGCAGCGTGCTCTGACCAAAAAAACCTGGCCCGGCGTCTGGTCCAACTCAGCTTGCGGCCATGTCATGCTCCACGAGAGCGTCGAAAACGCGGCAAAACGCCGACTGAAATACGAGCTTGGCGTCACCGCAACGGAGTTGCGGGTCGTCCTGCCCGATTTTCGCTACAGAGCCGAGAAAGATGGCGTTATGGAGAATGAGATATGTCCCGTGCTCGTCGGCTTTGTTTCGGGAAAGCCTCGACCAAATCCGGCTGAGATCAGGGATTTGAGATGGGTCGATTGGAATTCGTTTGTATCTCATGTGAGCGATCCCGGCAACGGATTCTCACCATGGGCGATTGAAGAAGTTGAACTATTGGCAAAAGACGCTTCTTTTTGCCGGTTGTTGTGTTCACACAGCGTCGAATTACGAATGGCGGCCTGAAAACAATTGTAAATATTTTCGTTGGCGTAAAGTCGAGGGTGAACTTTGGCGATGCTTCGGCAGAGCGTTTACATATGAATAAACGATCCCGGAATGCGAGTAATTAAATTAAAGCGATTTGGCAATACTGCGACAGGTCTCGGTACTAAATCAGTTCTCTTATCGGCGTTTTATTGCGGAAGGAGGTATTTAGTCCGCATGATCGGCGAGATGAAAGACGACACGAATCCAGCGCTCCGCGGGCGAGCCCGAATCACCTTGACAATGACCCGAGAGAACGGCAAATGGGTGATCGCCACGTTTCAAAACAGGCATCAGGCACGCAGGGCCACCCTGGTAATGTGCTCAATTCAGGGCCGCCGCTGACAAAGCGACCTGCCCGTCCATAACAAAGATTCCGGGGATCACCCTCATTAAACATTATCCGCTCAAACGAAAGCGGTGACTCCGAACCAACTGCTCCGACAGCCGTAAATCTGAGATTCAGCAGAACGCCGTCGCCCTCGATCGGCATCGCACCATACACAACAACACGCAACAAGCCGGGCTCAACTGGATTCGTCACAACCATCAGCCCGCGGCTGACCGTTCCAGTCACATCGACCGGATTTTCCCCCGGCTTGATCACAGACGGATCGTATCTGAGGTTGAACTCATAAGAGATGATCTCCTTGCCCACCACACCGTCAACGCTAACAGGAATTATGATCTCCTTTGCCGCCACCGTGACAAAAGGTTGAGCAGTAACCCTGACCAGTCGCTCTCCGCCGCCTTCTTGACTGACAACCGACAACTGACCACCCACAACTGTTCGTGCCGGCCTCGGGTGTGTAGACGTATTGTAATTGCCGGAAACTTCACCGACCAGAATGCCGACAAAGTCCTCGCCCGTCAGGTTACTCGAGACAGATGCGTATGTGCGGCTGTCGTTGTAGGTTTGAGGTGGCGTCGGCAGCGGCGAAGGCGCTCCTGTAACAAAGAACTTCCACACGCCCGCGTTTCCAGTCCCCGTCAGCCCCGCCGCGAACCTCGCGATCAGTGCCGCATCGTTCGACGAAACCCCACCGTTGCCGCTCACATCCGCCGCAAATCTCTGGTTCTGGCTAATGAACGGTATCGCGCTGCTCACACCCTGCGCAACCCTCGCCGCGTCATTCGAAGTGATCGCCGTGGTCGCACCGCCCGGTTTGGTCGGTTTGATAGTGTACGAACCCGCCCCAAAACCCGTTAAAGCGTATGTCCCGGGCGTTCCCGTGATGACCGGCCCGACCGCGGGCGATCCAACTGTGCTCGCCACTGAAACGTTCTTCACAAACCTCGGCGGTGCGGGGTTTCCGATCGCATTTCCATACGTGATCGTTCCGCTGATCGTACCCGTCGGAGCCACGACGGACGATTGCCAGAATCCGCCCTGCACGCTGTAAGTTCCGGCAGATGAAATGGCCCCCGCAATATTTTGGCCGGTGGTGCCCGTAACAACCTGCATCCCGGCCGCGCTTTCACCGCCGCCGTTTGAAAGGACGGATTGCGTAATTACATAGCTTCCGCCTGATTGTCCAAAATTCACGGAAGCCGCAAGGATAATTATCAAGATCGATCCATAAGCGATCCTGCTTGTCCGATTCGCGGATAAGCGGATCGACTTCATTCCAAAAGTGTTAAATATTCGTCGAATTGCGTTTTTCATTTTATTGCTCCTTGCAAATTTCCGCTAAAGGATTTGAGGAGCAAACAAGCTTTTTGAGCCCTTCGATCTGCTTCCTTTGTTCTTCGATCTGTTTAGCTTGTTCCTCGATCTGCGCCTGCTGCTCGTTGACAGCATTGACCAAAACAACACCGACGCGGTCGTATTTAACGCCCTCGATCTCGCCTTTCGCATTCGTGGTGGTCAGAAGCGGCTCGACCTTGGCAACTTCCTCCGCAACAAGGCCCATGTCTGCCTGATTATTTGCTTTCCAGTTGAATGATACCGGGCGCAGTTGTTTGATAAGTGAGAGGCCGGAAACGAATGGGGTTATGTTTTGTTTATATCTGAGGGAAGACCCACACAGTGAGATCACAAGTTGGACATCGGCGCACAAAGGGATGCTGCCTCCGAGACCCAGATCGCCCACTTGGATAATGTTGTCGGTTTTAAAGATACCCTTAAGGGACAATTGGCCGGGAAGTTCGTTTATGAGCCTGGCACTATAGTCACCTGTCGTGCCGTTAAAGTGAAAATCGATAAACGGCGTACCCGTGCCCGCAATGTCATTGGTTCCGCCAAGCTCGAGGCTCCCGCCCTGTTGTGCCGTGAGATGTGAGTTAGCCCAACGCACATTTCCGCCACCTCCGATATGCAATTTTTCCGTCGGATTGGTTACGCCTATGCCGAGATTTCCGTTTTCAAACATTCGCAGCCTGCCGCCGGCGATAAAGGGCGCATCTACCTCAAACACGCCGACTCCGCCGAACGAAGCGACCGTGCCGCCTGCTGTACCTGTTACCACGCGCAAACCTAAGCCTGCTGGATTAGAGACCTCCAACCTAAAGCCCGGCGCGGACGTGCCAATGCCCACATTTGTGTCGGCGGTCGCTCCGTTCACGCCACTAATGCTGCCAAGGACCAAGGAATTGCTTTGCGAAACGAAGGCATTCGCTCCGATTGCGGTGGCATTCGTAAGGTTGTTGGAGTTGAAGTCTGCAAAAAAACCGATTGCCGTATTTTGGGACCCGACGGTGTTCGTAGGACCCGATATCGATCCGAAGAACGAATTATTGGAGCCGCTCGAATTAAACAAACCCGAGGATGTGCCGAAAAACGAATTGTTACTGCCTGTATTCGCGTTACCCGCACTAACGCCCGCAAAAAGGTTGCCAGCGCCGGGGATGCTTAATGTGCGATTGCCGCCGATATTGTACTGCGTTGCCGCATTGAAAATATTGGCACTGCCGGCGCCGCTGATATTGAAATTGCTCGCAGCTTGTGGGGATGTTGTGTTTTGAATAAAGTTCGTCCCGCCGCTTGTGGTCGTAACGTATTGATTTGCGGCGACGCCGCCCAGTTGCGTCGAATTTGTGGCGGTGTCGGCATTCAGGCTTTTCACCGAATAAGGAGCGCTGGTTAGCGGTTGATTCGGGCTAAGCGTCGTAAAGAGTCCCGTGCTGGCACCGGGACGCATGCCGATCTCCAAAAACCGCGCGGTATTCGATGTAAAAGGCGTACCCGTGAAATCCAGATTTACGGTGAATATGCCTGCCGTTACCTGGACATCCTCCACGACAACAGCAGGGGTCGGGAAACCCCCGCTATCAATAAGCCTGAAGATAAAATCATATTGCGCCGTCGGCGCCGAGCCGCCATCGACCAGCTTGCCTTGATAGGTGAAAGAGGTAGTCTGCGTAAAAGCTGAAGAACAGCCAAGCAGCAAGATGATCAACCCCACGCTCAAACATCGTAAT
>JBKJJR010000360.1:0-7013 GCA_046597835.1 Pyrinomonadaceae bacterium | reverse complement strand
CGTCAAACGCTTTACCTGAAGGTCGCCAAACCCGTAAACGCCTGCACGCTGCGTAAACTCAGCAAATATATCCTCAAATTCAGTTTTACCTTCGAATTGTATCTCGGCAATTATCTCGCCCGGACGCATAGCCTTTTCGATCGCGGCTTCGCCGATCTCTTTTAGGTAAGGGAAACACGAGGATTCGGATGTCGAAAAGCGGGCGAGGCTTGCGCTGTCTCCTTTGCGGTAAGCGTTCCAAAGATCTGCACCGAGAGAAATGTTTTCGGCGTTGAACTCGGTTCGGGCATTAAAGCACGTTTCTAGGTCGTCGGCAGTAAGAGCGCCAAAACCGAGCCATTTGTCTTCATCTGACCGAACGATAGGCTCGACGCGAAATAACTTTGCAGAGGTTTCACTTAGAAGCCAGAGGCAAAACCACATATTTACGCTGCAAAACAGCTCGTATTCGAACCAGAGATTTACCTCGTCGTCTGGGTCAAGGTCGAGGAGTTTTGCGAGTTCGTCGGCAACGCGGTCGTGGTATTCGATCTCGTCTTCACCGTATTCCGACAAAATAAATCGACCCCGCTGTTCCCAAAATTCAGGCAGCGTTTCTGCATCGACGTCACCGGCGATCAGGCTTTCGCGGCAGACGATCACCTTACCCTCAATTTTGGTTTTCTTGAATTCTTCGACTTGCGAATCGCCGGGTAAGACGTGATAGATCATATCGCCAAATAAATTGCATATCCGACCGCGAGACAGATGCCCGCATACACACCCGCCACGATGTCGTCGGCGCAAATACCGAGGCCGCCGGGCAACACCTCTAAAGTGCGAACAGGAAATGGCTTCCAGATGTCAAACAATCGAAATAGCAGAAAACCGGCAAGAATAAAAGGCCAAGTCAACCCAAACGGAACAAATGCGAAGGTGATCAACTGGCCCATCACCTCATCTACAACGGCTTGCGACGGATCTTTTTTGCCGAAGATCGGGATCGTTCGTCCGGATGCCCAAATACCGACAAGACAAAATGCAACCAAAGCGACGGCATTCACTGCGTAATGAAAAACCCCGATTAAAATCCCAACAAGTGCGAGATTCCATCCTGCTCCTGAACTTGACGCCGCTGGCAATGTTTCAAGCCAAGCGACAATAAGGTATATCGCAACCCCAACTGCCGAACCATAAGTCCCCGGAGCTCCGGGAACGTAACCGACACCAATGGTGGTCAATGCCAACGCAATGTAATCAACGATGCCGGATGGTTTGCGTTTTTCGACGGTCTGTTTCATGCAAGGCCGCAACGCCTAAAGGCGTCACTCTAAACTAAAACTCAATTCCCTGTTGTGCGAAAATGCCGGCGTTAAAGGGGTGTTTTATCTCCGTCATTTCAGTGACGAGATCGGCCCCGTCAATCATTTTGACCAACGCATTATCAACATCTCGGCCGGTTAGGATAAGGTGTAGATGCGGCTGTTTTTCCAGGACCGCACGGATCTCGGCGATCACAGCGTCTATATCGAGAAAACCGTAACTCAAAACATACAGCAACTCGTCAAAAACGAGCAGATCATATTCGTCGCTGCGCATTTTCTCGACGCAAAGCTCCCACGTTTCTTCAGATGTTTTTATGTCTTGCGTTTTGTCGTTGGTGTCCCAGGTAAATCCGTCGCCCATTGTGTGGACTTCGATGCCGAGCTTTTCAAAGGACTCGTGCTCGCCATAGCGGTCGGTTTTGGCCTTCATGAATTGGATCATCGCACAGTGCATTCCGCGGCCCGCAGCGCGCACCATTACCCCGATCGCGGCCGTCGTTTTGCCCTTGCCGTCGCCGGTGTTGAGCATCAGCAAGCCCTTTGTATTTTCGCGATAATCGTCGCGCCGCCATTTATAGCGTTTTTCAGGCATTTAAAGGTCGGTAAATTGCCCCAGCTTTAGCTGGCGGTTGAGTTCAAAAAGTATTCAGGTTGCAGCCAAAATTCCGGCTAAAGCCGAAGGAACAACTCGAACGCGGACCACGCTCGAAAGAGCATAGCCATTGAAAAAGCTAAGATACTTTTACAATTGCCTCGACGAGAGCGGCAACGATCTCGGACTCTTTCTCATCCCAGTCGCCCTCGATGCCCAGTCCGGCAGCATTTTTATGACCGCCGCCGCCGAATTTTTCGGCAACCTGTGCGACGTTAATATCGCCTTTTGAACGGACGCTTGCGCGGTACTGGCCCGGGCCGATCTCACGCATGTAAACGACCGCAACAACGTCCTTTGCGGCGAGCGGGATGTTTACAAATCCGTTATTGTCGCCGTCGACGGCACCCGCAGCGTCGTGCATCGCCATCGTCTGCCGCATCGATGCAACCTGACCTGTCGCGTCGCGCTTGACGGTTTCGAGAACCTGCCTCATTAACTCGATCCGCGACCATGGATAGTTGTTGTAAACTGCCTCGCCGATCTCCGATGGCTTGGCGCCGGCCTTTACTAATTCGGAAGCAACTTTGAGCGTGCGCTCCGATGTGTTGGAAAAATGGAATGAGCCAGTGTCGGTGACAAGAGCCATGTACACGCACTCCGCGATTTCTTTCGTAATTTTGCCGCCGATGGCCTTGCAAAGATTGTAGATCATTTCGCCAACGGCTGAGGCCGTGGGGTCGATCCAATTGATGGATCCGAAATGCCCGCTTGTTGCGTGATGATCAATGTTAACGGTGAAGGCGTTCTCGAGACCTGAAATGCCGGGACGGTCAATATCTGAGCATTCGATCACAAAGACGGCGTCGTAGTTTCCATTAATGACATTGATATCTTGGATCTCGTCGGCACCGGGAAGGCTTTTATACGCCTGCGGCACATCGCCGCGGACAACCACGTCGGCATTTTTACCAAGAGAACGCAACAGCCAGCAAAGGCCAAGCGAGGATCCAAGGCCGTCGCCGTCGGGCTTTATGTGCGTAGTTATCGCAAACTTGTTCTTATTTTCAATTAACTCTACTACTTGACTTAGCACTTCTTAGAAAGCGAACAGTGAACAGTGAATAGTGAATAGCCAAAACTGTTCACTGTTCACTGTTCACTGTTCACTAATTCCTTCCTTTTTTATTTCGCCTTTTGCCGTCAGATCGTCGAGGATCTCGCTAACACGCGAGGCGTTTTCTTCGGCCGTGTCACGAACAAAATGTACATGCGGCGCATACCGAAGGGCCAAATTCAAAGCCACTTGCTGACGGACAAACTCTTCGGCATTATGGAGCGCTTTCAAAGCACTTTCGATCTCGCTTTCACTGCCGACAATGAGAACGAATACTTTTGCGTCCCTTAGATCCGCCGCAACCACAACATCGGTAACGGTGACCATTTCAAGTCTCGGATCGACGAGTTCGAATCCGACTACTTCCGAAATTTCCTCTTTCAACGCTTCTGCAAAACGCTCAGGCCGACGCATAAAATTCAATTGAGAATTGAGAATGGAAATTTGAGAATTAATTGAAAAAAACATTTTCCATTCTCAATTTTCAATTTTATAACTCAGTCGCTGCAAACTTTTCGATCACAAATGCCTCGATCTCATCGCCGACCTTCAGGTCGTTAAAGTTGACGAGGCTGATGCCGCATTCAAAGCCGTTCTTTACCTCATTCACATCATCTTTGAAGCGCTTGAGCGTGGCGATATCACCGTCCCACACAACAACGCCGTCGCGGATAAGCCTCGCCTTTGCCTGTCGGCGAATAAGGCCGTCGGTCACACGGCAACCGGCGATAGTGCCGATCTTGGACACTTTGAACGTTTCCTGCACGAGCGCTTTGCCCAGAATAGTTTCTTTCTCGATCGCATCGAGCATCCCGATCATCGCAGCCGTGATCTCTTCCTCGACCTTATAAATGATGGAATGGAGCCGAATATCGACATCTTCCTGCCGGGCGATCTCGGCGACGCGGGCTTCGGGTCGAACATTGAATCCGATGATAACGACCGCCGTCGATGCATCGTCGGCCTGCGTTGCAGAAGCAAGTAAAACGTCGGATTCTGCGATCGCTCCGACGCCGGCGCGAATAACGCGAACCTTGACCTTTTCAGTCGATAGTTTCTCAAGCGTTCCCTTTAAAACCTCGACAGAACCCTGCACGTCGGCTTTAAGAATGACAAGGAGCTCTTTGACCTCAGCCTGTCCTAACGATTCAATTCCGCGTTTTGTGGTCTTGAGCATTGCCGACTGACGCGCGTGCATCTGCCGTTGTCCGGCGATTGTCTGGGCACGTTCGACGTCGGAAACGACCTGGAAGGTGTCGCCTGCCTGCGGCACGCCCTGAAGCCCGAGGATCTCGACCGGTGTCGCAGGCGGAGCTTCGGTGACTATCTCGCCCCTATCGGAAAACATTGCCCGAACCTTGCCCGAAAATTGGCCGACAATGAATGGATCTCCAACCCGCAATGTTCCCTGCTGTACCAGTGCCGTCGCAACGGCTCCGCGGCCTTTGTCCAATTTGGCTTCGAGCACGACGCCCGAAGCCCGCCGCGTCGGGCTGGCTTTCAATTCCAAAATATCGGCTTGGAGCAGAACAGTGTCGAGCAGCGTTTTGAGATTTTCGTGTTTCTTGGCAGAAACTGGGACCATTTCCGTATCGCCACCCCAATCTACCGGCTGCAGGCCAAGCCCGGCGAGACCCTGCTTAACTTTATCAGGACTGGCATCGGGCTTATCTATTTTATTAATAGCGACAATGATCGGAACGCCCGCCGCTCTTGAATGTTCGACCGCTTCGATCGTTTGCGGCATAACGCCGTCATCGGCGGCAACGACCAGAATAACGATGTCCGTCGCTTTTGCCCCGCGGGCACGCATCATTGTAAAAGCTTCATGGCCGGGTGTGTCGAGAAATACAACTCGTCGTTCTTTGCCCGGCTCGTCAGGATTTGGCACGAGGACACTGTATGCACCGATATGCTGGGTGATGCCGCCCGCTTCACCCTCGGCAACATTGTCGGATCGGATAGCGTCAAGCAGCGAAGTTTTTCCGTGATCGACGTGTCCCATTACGGTAACCACAGGTGCTCGAGTGAGTTCGACGTCATCAGCATCGGCGGCGATCAATTCTTCGAACTCCTGTTCGATCACCATTTCCTCAAATGGCACAAAACTGACATTGTAACCAAAATCGAGACCCATTTCCGTCGCCATCTTATCGCCGATCGGCTGGTTGAGTGTCGCGAACACACCCCGTTTTATAAGCAGTTGGACGATGTCCCGGGGCGTAATGCCAAGGGCCTCGGCAAACTCACGAACGGTCGCGCCGTCGGTCAATCGAGCGGTTCTTAGGTGGTCACCATCGACCGCACCAACCTGATCCATCACACGCTCTTCGATAGAACGTTTTTGTGGTGCATCCTGATCGCGTTCGGCCCATCGGCCAGTCTTATCGTCGACGCCTTTACCTTTTCTTCCGCCCGAACGACCGGGGCGGCGGCGATTGTCCGCCGGTGGCGTGTAAGTCATCTGCGGTGCCGCAGTTTCGCCTGGTGTGCCGCGGAATTCGGGCCTACGGCCGCGATCATCGCCCGGACGCGGACGTTCACTGACTAAACTTCCGGTTTTTGTCGGTGCTTCAGAGACCAAGCGATCGCCCGGCTTGATGCCCTGCTTAAGAGCGTCGGGACTCAGAGTAAGTTTTTTTACAGTCGTGCCGGACGGTTTGGCCGGCGCTGGTGTACTTTCCTGTATCGGCGCAGCCTCGTCCCTAGGCTGAACCGGAGCTTCGATGATTTCTGGTTCGATCTCAGGAAGCGGTTCTTCGGCCTTTTTGGTTTTGGCCAATCGCTTGACCGTGGTCGTCTTCTCCGGTTCCGCGGCAGGTGCAGGTTCAGGTTCAGATTTTTTTGCCAGCTTGCGAATCTTGGATGGAGCCGGCGCGTCAATTTCGACTAGCGGAGCAGCTTCAGGTACTAGTGAAGGCGGCTCGGTTGCCCCCTCGACAAGGGGCTCGGCCCCGGCAATTTCCGGCTCGACTATCGGCGACTCGTCTTGCTTTGCCGCTTTTTTGATAACCTTAATTGCCCGCTTTAGCCCGGTTTCTTTCTTTGGAAAATACTTGTTCCGAACCTTCTCAGCGATCTCATAACTTACGGTGTTCGACGCAACGCTCACGTCTGCGCCTTCCCGGCGCACATCTTCCATGACGCGCTTGGTGTCCTGCTTCACTTCGCGTGCGAGATCGTAAATTCGAATGCTCTTACCCATCGGCATATTTAATCAACTCTAACTATTGGACCGTTCGAAAATCTACAGTCTGAATTCCTATTCAGATGATTCCGTTTCCAGTGTCGTTTCTTGTTTAGTCTCGTCAATCACGTCACCTGACGAGGTCGGTTCCGAACCGCCGTTCGGGCTTTCATCCGCTACAGTTTCCGGGCTAGCAACCTCGTCGGGGGAATCCTCGGAGGTCCCCACTGATTCCTCTTCAACCTTTGGGTCGTCTATTTCCGCGTGGATTTCCTGGCTCGGCGCTGCCGTGCCTTCTTCTGTCCCGTCGGGTCCGGGTTCGGCATTTCGAGCTTCGACGATCGACGCGGCGGCCGTTCGGATCGCTTCGGCCTGATCGAGGCTTACGTCGAGAAAGTCGACCAGATCATCAACCGATGCTGCCGCCAATGACTCGACGTCCGAGATCCCCTTTTCCGCCAAAGTCTCGGCCTGCGAGGTCGTCACGCCTTCGAGAGCGGTGATCGGGACGGCCTCGCCTGAAGCCATCATTTTGCCCATTTGACGTGTGATTTCCTTCTTAAGCAATTCTTCGCTGACGATCTTGATCTCCCAGCCGACGAGCCGCGTCGCGAGGCGAACGTTTTGGCCTTTTTTGCCGATCGCAAGGCTTAATTGGTCTTCGCCGACGATGACTTCCATCAGGCGATTGTTGATGTCGGTGATGCGCACCTGCGAAACCTTGGCCGGTGAAAGCGCGTTCGCAGCAAACACCGAAGGCTCGTCCGACCACTCGATAATGTCAATCTTTTCACCGCGAAGCTCTTTAATGAT